>CAZOEM010000425.1:0-3163 GCA_964578735.1 uncultured Halobacteria archaeon
TGTCATACAAAGACACAGATTTTACAGATTTACACAGACGTTACTGTCTTGAGTATTAAGTTTTTTCGGGTTCATAGAATAAAAAATTAGAGGAGAAAAAAGATATAGGAAAGATAGCGATAAAAGAATATAAAGAAAAAATGGTGAGAGAAGAGAAGAATCTCAACGACTCTATTATCAGGGTTCTTTAAAGATTCGTCTTCAGGCTCTGTCTTTGTTACTATGGTTCATTTTGATATAGAAGGAGGTGGAAGTTTCCTCGCATAACCTCGAACAAAGTTCGAGTCAGCTCAAAAAATGGATACCCCGCAATTTATGTTGTGCCATTTGGCCCGTATACCTTAAGGATGGAGGGCCGCTTTATGGAAAGCCTTTTAAATATTAAAAATATAATATCTATTAAAAAGGTGATTTGGAAATGAAATTTGAAGTTGTGATTAGTGCAGGGGAAGATGGTTGGTATGTCGTGGTATGTCCCTCCTTGCCGGGGTGTATATCCCAGGGAAAAACCGTGGCAGATGCATTAGAAAACATAAAAGAGGCTATTGAGCTCTATCTTGAACCAGAAGAGGATATTAGGATGGTAGAAGGGATGCAGGTATTAGAGGTGGCTGTGTGACGAAATTACCGGTTGTTTCCGGAGAAAAAGCAATTAAAGCACTAATCAAAGCGGATTTTATCGTCATCAGACAAAGAGGGAGCCATGTTAGGCTGAAGAAAGCGACATTCGAAAGGACGATTAATATAACAGTGCCGCTCCACGATGTTTTAGATCGTGGTACGCTTAAAAGTATCATCAGAACCGCAGAGCTGAGTGTAGATGAATTTGTCGAGTTATTATGATCGAAAAAAAAGTGTTATCAACGAGGATGCCTCGGAATTTATTCCAAGTGTGGTTTGGTCGGGGCTTATAACCTGTGGTATCTTTTGGATTTACCATGTGGTTCTTTGTGGAATTGGAGCGCTGATAGGAAGCAGCCTTTTTCATAGCTCTCCAGAGATATTAAATAAAAGGCATACATAAATAATAATTATGAAACATAGTCTGGAAGGGTACTAAAAAATGAAAAAATTTAACCTAGCAGCTACAATATGGGAAGAAGAAGGGGTATATGTTTCGAAATGCCCTGAGTTGGGCGTTGCGAGCTGCGGGGATACGCCAGAAGAAGCACTTAGTAACTTAAAAGAAGCAGTGGAGCTTTATCTCGATAACGCTAAAGAGTTAGGGCTTATTGTGGATGTAGAAAATGCTCTTACATCTTCCCGTAAATTTACTTCGATAATTGAGGTAACCACATGAAGAAGCTGCCCGCAGTTTCTTCAGATGAAGTAATCAAAGCGTTGAAAAAAGGAGGATTTGAGTATGCTCCAAAACGCGGTAAGGGTAGCCACACAGCACTTTACAAAATTGATGAAAAGGGGCGTAAATTACTTGTTATCGTGCCAAAAAAGCGAGAGTTGCCAAAAGGAACCCTTCTATCCATTCTTCAGCAAGCTAATTTATCAAAAGATGATTTTATTGAACTATTGAAGAAATAATCAAAACGAAGACAGAAAAAAACAACAAAACAACGGGGATGCCCCCAAATTCATTCGGGGGTGGCTTGGTTGGGGCTGGAGAAAAAGGAAGTTGTATCTTGGAGGCTGCTCTGGATACGGGATCAACCTATACTATTGTGCCCTGGAAAATTGCTAAGAAACTTGGATTATTAAAAGAGAATGTAAAGGTAGCATGTCACGACTTACCACTACAAGCCACTATCTCTGTTCTACTTGGCTTTGATCTTCTGAAAGGATTTTCAACTAGACTGAATTTTAAAGCTGGTAAAGAGGGTGAACTTGAAATAACAGACCCATGATTACTAATTAAGACTAAGGATATATTTATTTATTCATTTCCACCCACGGGATATTAAGCGATGACACCTGCTTTTATACGATCAACGTTCTTCATCGCTTCTGCGAAGGCAGTTGCTCTGTTATCGCCGATGCCTATTCCCGTGGCTATCGGTTCGCCTTGCTTTACAAGCCTGCCTTTCTCTGGTATATCAACTATTCCGCCTTTTTCGGTATCAAAATTTTCTGCTATCGCACCGTCATGCTTCGTAAACACAATAGCCTTTACTGCATATCTCTTCGCATTTACGCTATCTAACACTAAATTGCCTTCAACTGCTTTCGTAGTCAGGTCCACCAAATTCAAACCGGTAGAAAGTTCCACTGTGTCCAGACTCCCCTGAATGCGTGGGTTCACTTCTATTACAACAGGACCATCGTCAGTAATAACAATATCAACGCCGTTTGAGCCCAATAATCCTAACTCTTTCGTTAGGGTCTCTGCAATTTCGCATGCCGTATCGGAATATTTTGTAACAAAAGGGGAGATGTTACCGCAATAGACTAAGGGGCCAGGCGCAGAAAGTGACTCCAAGCCTATCAACTGCTCATTCACGTTTATTGCATTTGCCTTGCGTTTAGACGAAATGACGGATATGGAAGCAGCTTTACCTTTTATATAGTCCTGAAACAGGAATTCCGGTAGTTGTTTAGCAGATCGAAACAATTCCTTTTTGGTATAGCAGAAGAAATTCGCGATTCCACCACCGCCATAAGCAGGTTTGGCTACCACAGGATAGTGCAACTGTTTCGCTCCTCCTTCTGTTATCGCCTTCCCTGTATAAGTAAGTGGCTGGATGATGCCTAAATCATCCAGTTTAGATGCCAACCATGCTTTATTTGCCACTTGCTTCGTTTTCGCCGGTTTGTTACCAAATATCTTCCCCCTATCCTCCGCGGTCAAAAAATCAAAATCCGCACCCTCAAAGCCAGACCCTATGATAACTCCATCCACTGCCTTTATCGTTCCTTCAAGGAGCTTGATATCTACCTGATCCCAATTTAACGGGATATACTCTTTGACACACCTTTTCATATCTACATCACCGATGGCATCGGCGGCATACATCTCGTAGCCCGCTCTACTACCCGAGCATACAATATGCCTTACTGTGTATCCTATAGCCAATATTTTAGCTCTTTGCTGCATTTTTACCTACTCTGTTCTGTCACTCTATCTGATTTTCCTGCATCACCCATCTCTCATCCTTCATCACCCATCACCCATCACCCATCACCCATCACCCATCACCCATCACCCATCACC
>CAZOEM010000426.1:0-3158 GCA_964578735.1 uncultured Halobacteria archaeon
CCATTCCCCTGGCTTCACCACAGCCTGTTACCAGACAGGATGCAGGGTTCAGTTCTGAGGTGGCGGCTAACCTTTCCTCAGGTTAGATTTTCACTAACTGGATATTATACATTTAGCTCGGCACCCCCTTTTTCTTCTTTCTGTGTTGCATGCAAAAATTTGCAAGTGCGACTACGAGTATTAGAAATGCAATGGTAGCACTTATTGCCCACTTAATATCCTTTTTGAGAAAGACAATGGATTCTCTTATAGAATAAGTTATTCTTGCAATCCAAGGATGTGGTGTAGATGTCAGACTTGGCATTGGTGTAGTAATTTGTGTGTGATTCCAAAGATTGTATAAACGTCCTGCTATGTCTATATCAATGGACATATTTGGTAGTGTCAGCGTGGCAGTTGGTGTTGGTGTTGGAAGTGTTGCAACAATGTTTACATCTACCCAATCCATATGTCCCTTTCTGTCATCTGCTTGAATCTCATAGGTTCCCACAACAGCTTCAGATGTATCAATTGTTGCTGAGAACACACCTTCATCAGGTGTTGTGCCATTAATAATCCTTTCTTCAAATCACTCGTGCCAGTTCCATCATAAATACCATTCCTACCGGGACTTAATAGTAATACCTCATAATATCCCCGAGTAACATTCTTATCCACTGGAATCCTCTTTGAAAAACGATGGTTTTTCATGATTAATGCATATATTTTGATACCCGGCTTAGTGCCATTTATAGCATTACCCTTCCCCCCTTTTGGACTGATTATGACGATATTCACAAAATTTGAGCCATAACAAGTCCCGGAAATCCTATCGCTATCTCCTACTGCAACTATATTGGTTGATTGCTCTGCATCCACGCTCGTTTTCGGTGGCACAAACTCTTCTGTCTCTTTTCCAACTATGAATGATAACGATTGTGAAAGGTCAACACTGCCCGTTGCATCAATTGTTTTACTCGTTAATAAATCAAGAGCTTCTGGTTGTGTCTTTAAATCGAATATACCGGTAATAATATCTGCAATGTGGTCTTCCATCTCTTCATCATGAAAATTGTAACCATACACCTGATCCCTTCCAGGACTCAATACCATTGCAATATATCGCCCATCCTCCGCATTTTTGTCTACGGTAATAGTCATCGAAAAAGTATAATCCGTTTTAGAAACGGAAACACAATAGACTGTAATCCCAGGTCCACCATCTATTCCAACACCATAACTCCCTTTTGAACCGATTATTACAATATCCACATAATCTGATCCTGGTGCAATGCCCGTGATCGAATATGTACCACCCTGAACAACAAAATTTGTTGATTGTTCTGCGGATAGCGTTGGAACAGTCATTATTATCAGGGTATCTCCGTCATCAAAAATACCTAAACCCTCTGGAATTCTCTCCCCTACATTTACTTCCACCGTGTTGCCATCTCGATCTTGTGGACCATTTACGTATGCTTTTATTACATAACCTTCTGGGAGGATAAGCATTGTCCCCGCCCCGCTTGGGATTTTTCTAGTAAAGCTACCGTTTCCATCTATTGGTATATCAACCGCTACTATTATATCATAAATTGCGATATCAACGGTATCTCCACCGGTAGATGCGCCGTTGATAATTAAATCAGTTCCTACTACACAGGTATCCGGCAAAACAAAAGTCACTTCGTATTCTTCCGCATTCGCTATGCCTATTGGCATGAATATATAACATAAAATCACCACGTAAAGCAGCAATATAGCTATTACATTTCTTCGCATTTTCTCTGCAAGTCCAGCAATTAGACCTATGGCCCTAATGCACATACATGTAAAGCGAAACAGGAAATCTTAATGCAGATATGGACGCCCACAGCAGGAAGACCGCCATGTTTCTTCTCTCGTATTCTTTACATAAATATATAAACAGTTTCTAATTTCAGATAGTTTCTTTTTATATATAAATACATACCAACTCAAATTATTTGATGGCTTTTCGTATATTTCCAGAACTATTGGTCATCCCTCCACTGATAAAATTTGTAATTCCGCTCAAAAAATCAGTCATCAAGTGAAATCCGCATGCGGAAAAAACAAATTGTGCAAAGTACTCAGTAGGGAACTCACAAATAATAATTTACCAGAACTGTATGTATCATTTTCCAATGATTTTTAAGACACAGATTAACGCTGATTAACACAGATTTAAAGTAGTGTAGTGTAGTGTAGTGTATTGATTTTTTAATTTTGATTCTATGAACCCGTAAAAACTTAATAATTTTTTGGGGACAGTAGCGTCTGTGTAAATCTCTGAAATCGGTGTCTATGATAATTATCAAAATTGGTAAACTATTTACTGGGAGTTCCCTATGTAAGTATTTGAAGCGGAATGACTAGATGGCACAGTCAAATTTTCAAGTCTGTCGACAAGAAGCAGCACCACCGATTAAGCCTTTAAAGCAGAAAGTTATAAAGAATTACAAAAGAGTTAAAGAGATGTTCCAATTGTGGTATTGAGGACATCATTGGCTATGACAGACCGCATAACAGTTGGTCCACTTAAGAGCTCTTGTATATCCTCTAAATCCCCTATGTCCTCTTTAAAGCTTACATAATTGAACAATGCAAATCCATCAGCTCCATTTTCTCTGGCTCTGTTTACTGCGGTTATAATTTGTTCGGGCGTAACGTCAAAAGTCTCTTTACCACTGGTGTCATGTCCTTGAATATATGCTAAAATATATCGTGAATTGTACCTACTCTTATAATTGCCGATAACTTCCCCAACCCCTTCGGGATCTGTGGATTCTCCCCATAAGCAGTTGTCGCCATGATAAGTCATAGGCATTAATACATCCACCTGATTTGATATTGCTTCTATATCTTGTCCTACTTCATAAGCCCAGTCACTTGGAAATACATCGGCAGACAAAATCCTATTTTGTTTTTTTGTAACGTTTTCTACTTCTTTAACAAAATTAACCACCGCTTTGGCAACATCAGGATCTCGTCGGTACTCATTGTTGGCGTCATCACCAAATCTCATATAATCAAGATTTCTTGATGATTTTTACTATTATACATGAGGATGCCTGATGCCCATTGAAGCTCTTCTGGCCTGTCGGGATCATAAGAAGCACCGTCATTTTTAAATCCAACAAAATCCATCTTTATACTAT
>CAZOEM010000427.1:0-3154 GCA_964578735.1 uncultured Halobacteria archaeon
TTCAGATACTTCCGTCACACACAAAAGTGTCCCACTTCCATATGAAACTCAACCTAATTGGGGTGCTCTATGGTAAATTATATGTCGAGCACGGTCGCTTTGGCAAAATGCACAATCTATTTACGTTGAACGAGATATCTACTCTCAATTTTTTGAGCGGAAAAAAGGAAGCAGAACTTTGTGAAAAAGGTGACATACGTGCTGTTGAACGTTCTACAGCTTGCAAAGTTCATGGAATGATAGGGGTTCTCGATCTCCTGCTTAACAGAAGACTAAAAACCGCTAAAACTCCTGTTAAATGGAGTCACCTCCGAAATGCTGTTCATAAGGTTAAGAACTCAACAGTTTCCTGGATGATACCTATTATTGCAGCTATTTTGACTATTATAAGTTTCTTACTTGGGTGGATACGGTGGTAAAATGGTAGTAGGAAATATTAGATATACCCAAATATCATTCCCCCACGACTCTGTGGTGCTTCGCACCTTGCCCCTATCGGGGTCACTTAACAGCGGGTATGCGGTTCGCTTACGCTCACCAAAACCCTTCGCCATGCTCAGGGCTTCGCATACCCACAAAACGTTATACGCAATTTCAACTTATAGATTTGAGGATAATCCGTGAAAAGAGTACAAAGATTTAAATTCTAAAAAACAATTTCAAAATAAGGAGGATATTTATGAGGGAAGATCGGAAAATAGAAAGGCATTTCTTGTATTGGGTATGTGCAGCTATCACATTATTAGGTATATGCTTAATTGTTCTTTCTTTCAATATACCGATATTTTCTTCAGAAATAGGGTCTATTGGAACTACTCTTTGCTCAATAGGAATAATTGGGTTTATATTCCAGTACTACTTTCACACATCTTTGGAAAGCCGTTTAGAAGAAACTATAAGACATTTAGAGGGTAGCATTAAGCCGGAAGTAGCGATTGATGCAGAAAGAGTAGGTATTAAAAGAATCCTCGTGGGCAGATATGAATTTGATAAGGTCCGTTTAGATTTGTATAACAAAGCAAATAATGTGTCATGGATGAGTGTTGCACCAAGCCTTCCTGCAACACATGATATGGGCGAGGAATTAGTTAAATTCTTGAAAAAGGAAACTAATTTTAGATTTCTATCATGGGCCGATGATCGGAATTTTCAGGCTACAGCTGCACGTTTAGCGAAAATAAAAAACGACAATAAAGGGCCAGGTGAAGTTGAAATTAAGTGTTACAACGAAGAGCCAAAATGGTACATTCAAATAATTGATGATACTATATATGCTCAACCTTACCTTCACGATGTTTCACCGGTCAAAACACCCATATTTGAAATGGAAAAAGGGGGAGATTGTTATGAATATTTTCTGAGGCATTTTGAAAGCGTGTGGAATAATGCTAAACCCATAGACGAATTTTTGAGGTTAGAAAAGAAATTAGAAAAAGTAGAAAAATAAAAAATGAAACAGTTTTATGAACAGCAATATTATGATATTGAGCGGTGAAACAGCGTATAACAGAGTGTTTGCGGTTCGCTTCGCTCACCCAAATTGTGCCTTTGGCACAACTTCGCATACACCGAAAACGTTAGGCGAAACGGTGCTATTTGATACGTATCGAATTAATATCAATGGAGGAAAGAGAAATGAGTACAACTTCTTTCGATGCCCTTTTTCATCCTAGCTACATTCCAACCGAAAGTTGGGCTAAAGTACAACTTTTACTTTGGGATAGGCTTTATCGTATTGTACCTGATGATATGCAAGACAAATTTGGAGATGAATATATTAATCGGGTTTTTGGGGTATATCCAGAATACTATGCCTATGTTGTCCCCTGAGCCCAGTGACCTAGACTACTATGCCAAACATAAAATATCTTTAGAGCATGCATTTTGTAAGATCGGTGGAAAGGTTAAGAGCAATCTCAAGGAACCAGAATTCTTTGGAATCCATCCTGCTAAGGCTCCAGAATGGTTTTTTAAAATATTAGAAGATATGAACTTAGCAAGAGAGATGAAACACAAACATGGATCTTGGGTTGATAAGCATCATTGGGTTCAAGAAGATGCGGGCTATTTAATAATGAGTTGTTTTTGTAGTCGCATGGCCGGTCGACGTGGGCTGGAACCGATAACCGACCGTAAGATGTCCTTTTATCTAACAGCAGCGAATGAGGTCAGTGAGGATCCTAGCGACCGTGAAGATTCCTCAATTGAAGGAGCTTTAGCTATGGTTGTCTTCAAATTTTATGTGCCGCGAAATATTGATAGTTTAAGCTTCAAACAGATATTCAAGTTACGAGAAGAATATGAATAGTTGCGAAAATCCTTCCACAGGACAGTTCGAAGACTCTCCAAAGATCACAACTTGGAAGGGATTGTTCAGAAAAAACGAGCACAAGAAGCTTTGCAGGAATGTTTGAAAGAATTTAATGAAGAAGATAGGAAGTTTAGAAAGAGTAAAGTAAAACGATTATTTGGAGGCTGGAAAATGCAATCAATAGGCGTAGCTCTTGGAGGAATTGGAGCAACTATTGCTGGTGGTCCAGTAGCCGGGTTAGCTTTTACAATAGGTGGAACAGCGATTGCGATGACAAATACCGTGTTGACCAAGCGACAGCCATCCGATTTTGAGCAATCTTTCCACTATTTGCATATTCTGGACAAAAAGTTGAAAGCTACGGGATGTGCCAAAGAAGTAAATCTGTATCTTCCAAGCACCGCATCGCCTAACACGGTGTAAAAGACTACGCTTTGCTCTCTCCAAATCCTGCTCGCAGGACTTCAGATACGCTCGTGACGTTATCGGAAATAATGCTTCGGCAAGTAATTTGACAATGTCAAATTAGCACAATTTTCAAAAATGTATTACGAAGAATAAAAGGGAGATGCTGGTGGACCATATAAGCGCAGGATTATCTCAAGATAACGCCCATAGAAAAGAATAGAATGAATTATCAGTTTATAATCATAACAATGAGATAACTATTAACCTGATAATCCTAATGTGACATTGTCAAAGTAACCATACATTTATATCCTATTATTATATCAAATCTAATAGGTGCTAAAAAATGAAAAATGAATTTAATCAAATATACCAGTTTAAACCTTAACTCCGCATGGATGGGGAATAGCACCTGATAAAAAACAAAAATTCGGT
>CAZOEM010000428.1:0-3143 GCA_964578735.1 uncultured Halobacteria archaeon
GACGATAGCCCCTCTGACAGAAGGTAAAGATTATTTTCTTATCCAGTGGCAAATCTAGTCTTTTTCTACTTTCTGTCTTATCCCCACGCCTTATAGGGAAACAAGGAAAAGTGATGTACTCAGCGTTCGGATATACATCCTTCAGGACATGTTGTCGTTCGTCAAAATAAAGCACCTTATCCCAGGGGAGCTGATAAAACCATGCTTCATCCGGTAACTTGTCTTCATGAACGATATGAACAAGAAAAGCTCGCTCTTTTATCATGTGGAATATCATGGCAAGCTGCTCTACGGGAAGAGCCCTTAAGTCCTCCACTAAGAAGATGTCAAATTCCGATGTCAGAATGGGTCTGGGGTCCAGGGAATCTTTTCCGAAGCATCTTATTACATAACTCTCATCTTTACTCGCAAATCTATCTTCCTCCAACTCCTCTCTAAGAGAACTGAATACGGTCACTTTATGCCCCAACTTTCGCCATGCATTTACCAGCGCTTTTGCATGCACCGCAGCACCAGATTCGTCATTCCAGTGTGTCATCATTCCAATTTTCATCCTTTTACCTCCTCAACTATCATCTATCTACGTATATATACAATTACCCATGAATTAAAAAGCACCATGTTTTATTACCCCCTTCCTGTTTACCTCATCAGAGATATTGGAAGAGGGGATATATATAGACAAATGCAGCATAACAAACCATCCAAAAATATAGAAAATTTTCTATTGTTCGAATTTTACTTTCCTATAATAAACCTATCACTCACACCCCAGTATACAATTCTAAATGCCGGCTCGCTATCACTGCTCCTGAAGTCGCTCTCCACCATTCTCCTCTTCCATATGATTTCCGGGATGATTGGACTTAGAGAGGCTATCGAGAAGAGATGTAAAAAGAGCAATATCCCTACGATTATAGAGGTCATCCTCACTTACAAAGCATTTAAACCGATGAGCAGGCGAAAAATGGCAAACGTATGAAACATGCTAGACCTTATTTAGATGTTTATATTAAAAACAAAGCACGACAAAGAGAAAACATTTTTGGGTTTGTTAAATTTGAGCTGCAATATATTTGATTAAGCGTGGTAGATATGATAACGTCCCGAGCGTATCTGTAGTCCAACCGATATGTGCTGGATTTGAGCGGAGTGTCAAAGGCATGAAGCCAGATAGGCTCTGTTATACTCTTTCGGCGAACAGACACCCCTTATACAATAAAGCTTACAATAGCGCCTATGATTGCTGAAATAATCGCACCAGTAATCATTGCAATTTCTGGCCTAATCGCTTTTGTTAGTACTATGGGTCCTAATGTCACCCTATCTATATCCCATGATACATGCTTTTCTGTATGCACTCGTATTGTCTGGAGATTTTTATCTCTATTAATAAAGCGATATACAGGAAATTGTCAACGTCATATCGACTAACCCCTTACGTGCGTCTTCAGGGAGTTCTAGTGCCCATACCCCGTATCCGTCACAAATAATTGCTGTAGTTGGCGTGAAAATTTCAGGTCTTTTACCTTTCTCAAATTCTGTGGCAAGAACGTGATTATCACAACCAGCACTACGAACTTCTGTTACGTCTATTCCTTCCTTGCTAATTGGTGCTGCTATCTCCCTTATCTTTCTGTATAAGAGGGTTTCAATCCAAGAATTCATCTTTTGCGACATGCATTTTCATGCCTCTCCCATTTAGCGGTATATCCGAACATGGTTTGTATATATCTCCTTTTGTTCGAACTTCAATCATTTTCAATCTTACAATTTTATTTAACAATATCGAGTATATAAAGCAATCGCAATTAATTGAATGATTGAAAGATGAATCATCCAAAAAATTGCATACTCTCTCGTTGTTGCCAATCGTTCCAGACAACACACTGGTTTTATTTGACTCTTAAGGGATAGTTTTGCGTTTAGAACTATGGCGTCATTTTGGGGATTAGATTTTGTGAGTTCAAATTGGTGCCTATAAATGGGCATATCATGAAATAACCATTTTTCACCACTTAGGGATTCCTCTTTGTCTGACATAATGTAATGACACGTCCCACTACCATTTAATGCTGTCGGTCATGACCATTCATGGCTTCAGAGACAATATTAAAGAGAATAACCTGAAAAATTCTATCCTAAACTTGCTCACGATCCAACCCTATATCGACGCCCTAGATACAAAAGGTATCAATAGTTGAAAGATCAATCCCCTATCCGAACACGCATGGAAAGCGGTATATATATTTCTATTGCATCAATCACCGCACTCATTCCCTTTTATACAATTCTAAATGCCGGCTTGCTATCTCAGCCCATGAGGTCGCTCTCCGGTATCGTTCCGTTCTATCGAGCACATACTGCTCAAAATAGTTATCCGTAAAAATACGAATAGCGGTTTTTGCAATCCCCGATGTATCGGATGGCAGGACAAGAAGTTCGTCACAGATGCTCTTTAGCGATTCAAACTTCGGTATCCGAGATGCGATTACCGGCTTCTTTGCTCCCACTGCGAGGTGAAAAGGGCCAGAAGCAGACAAGTCTTCCACATAATACGGTAACAGGACAATATCAGAGGCACCCAAGATATAGGGTATCTCAGCGTCCGAAAAAAATCGGTTGGGGAATATTACGTTATCGCCAAGGTCAAGTTCTTTTATCAGTTTATAGAGATATGCCTCATAAATTCTATCCTTTTTTGATGCGCCCGGAGGAAGTCCACCGGCAATGAATAGATATGCATCTTCTACTTCTGCCTTTACCTCTTTGAGCACCTCAAGTCCAACATGCACACGCTTATAGGGCTTGAGGAAACCAAACATAAGCATTATCCTGCCTTCTTCTGGTAATTTCAACCGAGCCCTTGAAATCTTCTTATCTGCATTACTGAGTAATGTACCGTGAGCGATAACATGGGTCTTCTCAGAAGGTATCCCAAGCCGCTCCAATACCGCTTTCTGCGACTCGAGATGGACAATAACCACATCTGCGAGTTCAGCAATTCTCTTAACGAAGTCCTCGTCCACCATACCCCGGTCACAGAATTGGCTTGGTCTAACGCAATGGATGGTAATTATTGTCCGCTTTTCAGATGCTTTCAATCGCTCGAGCAGCAGAGGCAGTCTATCATCAAAGTTGTA
>CAZOEM010000429.1:0-3119 GCA_964578735.1 uncultured Halobacteria archaeon
TGGAGTTTTAATCACCGCATGCGTTGTGTTCATGGTTTATGGTATAGCGAAGCCCGAAAAGGTGAAGAAACTCGTTGAATCTTTGCTCGCGAAGATAAAGAGTAAAAAAGTGGAAAAGATAAGGGATAAGATTCTTCTGGAGATGGCTAATTTTTTTAATGCTGCAAATAGATTTCGATATGACGGAAAAAGCACTCTTGCACTCGCTTTGTTCCTTACCGCTGCATTTTGGCTTATTGCTTTTTTGATACCTTCGTTCTTACTGCTTGGCCTTGGTGCAGACCCTGTCTGGCTATATTCAATTGCCGCACAATTTATCCTCACTATAATCGTGGCGGTGCCTATAACGCCCGGTGGCAGTGGCATAGCGGAAGTCGGCGTCACTGCCCTATATCATAACCTGGTCGGAACACCCCTATTAGGTGTTTTTATGTTCCTATGGCGATTGTGCACGTATTATCTGAACCTGGTCGCGGGCGGCATTACGAGCGTAAAAATGATCAGCGAGAGGTCTTAAAGACCTCCATACAACTTAGACACTTGCTCTGCTATCACATTCCAATCATATTTCGCTTCTACAAGCTTCCTTCCTGCATCGCCCATACGCTTTATCTTTTCATCATCGGGAATTATCGTTATAATTGAATCCGCTAAGCTATCAACATCTCTTGGTGGAAATAAGAGCCCATTATCTTTTGTTATGTTCTCCCTTACGCCTGGGATATCAGAAGCGATCACGGGTGTCCGGCATGCCATTGCTTCTAATAGTACAATACCGAAATTCTCAAGCCTTGTAAATGATGGCAAGACGAAAACAGAAGCCTCTAAATAAGTCTTGACCAGCTCTTTAAATTTCATGTAGCCTCGGAACTCAACTTTGTCTCCCAAAGCCCGATTTTTTACTAGATTAGCCAAATTTTTCCGCTCTTCGCCCTCCCCCACGATTACCAGTTTCGCTTCCGGGACCTTTTTCAAAACCGCTGGCATCGCTCTTATTAAATAGTCTATACCCTTTGGCCAAACGAGCCGACCGACGGAGAGCACTATTTTCGCTCTTCGTACATTTAAGGTTCTTATCACTGCATCAAATTTACTTATATCTATCCCATTCGGAATGACATGGCATTTAAACAGGAACTCATGAAGAATTGGCGATGTCTCGGCATAGCTCTTCCCTGTTACAATGATAGCGTCACAATCTTCTATTACTTTCAATGCATAATGCCGCGCATAATACTTTTCTACATATGTGCCCAGCAACGTAGGGATTCTAATATTCCCTGCCCTTTTTGGGATTTCAACATCGAAATGATACGTAATGACATGTGGTTTTTTGTTCGCTTTACAGATAGCATTAGAAAAAAATGGCGGTGGACAGTGGGAGTGGAATATATCTGCGTTCAGGGACTTTATTTTAGACAATCCAAAGATGAGAGGTACATAATGAGGGAAAATCTCCTTTGCCTTGAACTTAATACGGTCGTTATTAGCCGTCTTCGGAATGTCAGAAGTTAGAACCTGCAAGTCATTATCTCTCCTCATTAATGCCTTTGTCAGCTCCATAACGTGATTTTCCACACCACCAATATGCGGAGGATAGTAACAGGAAGCCTGGATTATCTTCATGGTAACTGAGTTATTTATATGTTTGTTGCATGTAATTTACCTCTGGACTCTTGCCCCTTTTTGCTGCTACTATATTTAGTATCCATATATATAACGCTCGCAGGATGCCGAACTTCTCCATGCGCCGCATAGAGAACCATACGTAAAGATAGGGGTCATAGAATATCCTGCCTTTTCGTTTTAGCTTCAGTGCGATCCCAAAATCATCGCCTGCTGGCATATCGGAATATCCACCCACCTGCAAGAATGTGCATCTTCGAAATGCCGTATTTGACCCGATCGTGAAATAAAAGACTCTTAGGATCGCGAATAAATGCATGACCTCATTAAACAACCCGATTAAGAACAGGTATTTAAATTTGCCTTCGACAGGTTTTATCGGGCCGTAAGTTACGACAACACCTTCACGTGCGAGATTTACACATATACGCGCAAGCCAATCTCCCGGTAGAATTATATCGGCATCCGTAGTCGCGATAAGTTCCGCACTTGCCACATCCACACCATCGTTTCTCGCACCGCCGACACCTTTGCTCTTCTGTTGCATGACTATATCGGCATATTTATCTGCTACTTCTACTGTCCTGTCTGTGCTCCCTCCGTCTACGACTATGAGCTCAAATTCAGCGCGATCCAGGGTTTGATTTACAAGACTCTTCAAGCATCGTTCTACATATCGCTCTTCATTATATGTCGGGATGACGACCGAGATTCTCTTCTTCATTATTTATTCATCCCCTTTGTAAAATCCAATGCATTTCTTATACATGCATCCATATTAAGATATTTGAATTCCGCAAATCGCCCTACGGGGTAAATCCCTATGTGGTTTAAAAAGCTCATTATCAACTTGATATTCTTCTTATAACTCAAATCATATATGACATATGCAAACTTCGTCCTCTTCGCTTTGCCGTAGCATACAGTATCCTTATCGATAATTGCTTTTTTATCTAGTTCTTCTATCGTGCGAGTTATTATCGCTTCGTCCGACAATTTAGATATGGGATCACCATTATTATAAGTTATCTCAGCGAGAACAGCGCTCTTTCCTTCTGGTGCTACGTCTGCACTGTAATTCGATGGGAAAGCGACTCTATGGGCGAGACAATCACCATCAGGTATATACAACCATGAGAAATCGTTTAGGTAGTCCACGTTGAGCCCGAGCATTACAATAATAAGGGAATTGTATTTTAATTCGTGCAGTGCATTGTAAATCGCAGGTGGAACATCTGCAATTGCGCGAATAAGATCAAAAATCGGTTGCGTTGCTATAATCTGTTCATATCGCCTTTGTTCTATCCCATTAGATAGGACCCAGTAGTTATTATCGCGAAAGATCGATTTCACATCGAATTTTTTAACTATTTTAGTCCGAGATTCGAGTTCTAAACTGGTGATTAGAGCGTTTATACCCCCTTCTTTTGGATAATAGTATTCCAATTGGTGCTTGTAGCCCTCTGTCGCGATTCCAAGAGAGGACTTGATTA
>CAZOEM010000430.1:0-737 GCA_964578735.1 uncultured Halobacteria archaeon
ACTTATCGTTGTCATTTCTGTCTCATTTGTCTCGTTGCTCAGTAACATCTTCATCGTCACCGCCATGTCAAACTTGTAGGTATCTGTCTCTTCAGCATTGGCAAGCACCTCTGCTTTTATATCTGCAACACTCATCTTCTCCTCTTGCTCTACGCAACCAGAGAACATCATAACTGATGCGATTACAAGTACGGCTATTAGTCCCGCCATCAATTCCCTTTTCATTTTTTTTCGCCTCTTTCTCTATAAATAAAGAAAAAACCCTCTCATATATATATCATATCATTACCTCATGATATAAACAATCTTTGTTTGCTGTAGTGGAGACACTTCTGCGCAACTTACGATTCAATTGAACGAATGTGCATAGAGACAATAATGGAGATTATAGAGAAAGAAGCGGAGGAAACCATTCGATTCGTAACTGATAGAATGTTGGGGAAGCTGAGTACATGGCTCCGTATCCTTGGATATGATACTATTTACGCTGCGGAAGTAAAGGTCGAATGCGTTGACGAAGATGAATCTCTCGCCGCTCTGGCAGAGCACGAAGCGCGAATATTGCTCACTCGAGACAAGAACCTCGCATCTTACGCAAAGAGAAGAGGTGTTCAATGCGTCCATATAAAAACCGGTGTGGTGATGGCGCAATTGAAGGAACTGCTTCGTCATTACCAGAACCTAAATCTTGAACCCGTTTCGATCCGATGTAGCCTGTGTAATGGGCGGTTGAGAAA
>CAZOEM010000430.1:747-3110 GCA_964578735.1 uncultured Halobacteria archaeon
GAAAAGTGATGGAAGAAGAGGTGGATATGTTGCGGGAGAAAAGTTATGTGCCTACGAGCATGATCGGAGAGTGTGAGTTCTGGATTTGTACTCGCTGTGGCCGGATATACTGGGAAGGGAGCCATTGGCGGAATATGCGTGAGAGGTTGAAAGAGTTACAATGAGCGGGCATTGGTGTTGTGAGCCAGATACCAAATTGCGGGCTCTCTACCGCATACAGGACGAAATAGCATCAAGGGCCGTAATCGCAGATGCGATAAATCTAAAAACGCTAAAAACAATCGCAGGTACAGATCAGGCGTTTTTCTACGAGTTACAAGCCGAAGAGAGAATTGTATCCGCGATCGTCATGCTTGAATATCCTTCTCTGAAGTTCATTAACTATTCCTATTCCGAGCTGCCGGTGGATTTCCCGTACATCTCCGGTCTTCTCTCATTTAGAGAAGCACCGGCCATAATAAAGTCTTTTTACGCACTGAAAAACAAGCCCGACCTGTTAATAATAAATAGATGTGGAATAAACCATCTGCGGTTTGCTGGATTAGCTACGTATGTGGGTGTTATCTTAAACGTGGCAACGATAGGCGTGACAAAGAGTAGCCTCTGTGGTAGTGGCGAAATACCACGAGAAGAAGGCGAAGCGAATGTGATAAAATACCAGGATCGGGCTGTTGGCTATTATCTCAAGAGTAAGAAAGGCAGTAAGCCGATAATCGTGGCGCCCGGGCATAACATATCGCTGGAAACTTCGCTGACGATAATAAAAAGTTGTATCCACAAGCACAAACTGCCGGAACCCACACGAATTGCGCACCTTTGTGCGAATAAGATAAAGAAGGAGAAATCGTGATGTAGTCTAAATATTGTTTAGCCGACCACAAGTTAAGAGGCAAGAGGAAACTATTTTTGCTTATTCTTTCTGCCATCTATGTGTTCTTTGTAGTCATTAGCGGTTTTAATTGTGTTTCGCATCTTTATTCCTCTTATGTAGTCGTGACACGTATTAGTTCTTCTTATACTCTTTTATACTACCTCGGACATATGATAAACATGGCATGATGCCGCCGATAAAGGCACAGGAACCATGCCCAAAAAGGGATTATGGGTGAGAAAAAATGGCTGCGGGAAAAGTTAAAATAGGGTTAGTCGAAAGGATGCGTAACAGCCTTTGGAAGTATGCAGTATCTACAATGTAGGGGAAGGGATAGTACCTAGATAGCCCCCCCAGTACAGTAATACAATAAAGTGTCGAATAACATGACTCGTAACGATTAATTAATCAAATAAGATGAAAACCATGTCTTCTGAACTGGTTATTGACAAAACCAAAATGTCCCTCATTCAAGGCGACATAACTAAACAGGAAACAGATGCTATTGTAAATGCCGCAAACCCTTCTTTGATGGGCGGTGGTGGAGTAGATGGTGCAATTCACCGAGTAGGTGGGAAAGCTATTTTAGAAGCGTGCAAAGAGATAGTGAAAAGGCAGGGTAGACTGCCAACAGGAAAGGCAGTAATGACCACTGGTGGAAATCTAAAGGTAAAATATGTAATCCATACAGTGGGTCCAATTTGGTACGGAGGCAGGAAAAACGAGGCTAAGTTGCTCACCAGTGCTTATCAAAAGAGTCTAAAATTGGCAACTGAGCACAATTTGGCTAGTATCTCTTTCCCTTCTATAAGTACAGGTGCCTATGGCTATCCGGTAGAGGACGCTTCAGAAGTGGCTATAAAAGCGGTTAGCTCCTTCCTCAAAGCGGAATCAACGTCCATCAAGGCGGTAGTATTTGTCCTTTTTGATTCTGCTACGTATGAGCTATATCGGTATGCGTTAGAAAAAATATCAGAAGCTAAAAATTGAAGATGGTACACTATAAATTTATTTTATATAGGATAAGAGAGAAGAAGTTAAGCGAATAAAATTAGGAGCAGTACTTATGCCCACTAAATATTCAGTCTATGAAGAACATATTATCCGGGAAATCAGAGGTGTGCCGGAAGAATACTTGCCCAATCTGCTTCAGATTGTGCGTCTGTTCCGTGAGAGCGTGGTATTAAAACCCGCAGAAGCAAGTTTCCGCAATGGTTGGAAGGAAGCATTAGCAGATGAGACAAAGCCGGTGTCCGATCTGTGAGAGGGCATTGATGCCATCACCAAAGGAGATTCGGCGCATTCTGAAAGGGTTTGACGAATTTTGTTTTTGTATTTGTTTAGCTCCTTTTTATAGAACCACCCGATTACACAGATTTTCACGAGAAAAAGAATAATAGTGACATAGTTTTAGTACACCCTTAACTACTTTATACTATGTTAATCCCAAGTTCTTGTGTTAATCTTGTGAAATCTCGTGGTTTTTTTAGTT
>CAZOEM010000431.1:0-3109 GCA_964578735.1 uncultured Halobacteria archaeon
ATGATAGAACTTAATTTTGGCACTAAACCGGAAGTTAAACGTAAGGCATTTGATACTTTGAGGAAATAGTTTTCTGCGTAAATCTGCGTCCTAAAAGGTAGAAGTTATACCTTATATACAACAAGAAACAAAGGACATGCTGTGGAAAAATAGTGAATGCAAAAAGGAATCTCCTTGCTCCGTTCTGAAACTTTGCCTGGACAAAATTCTTGTTTTACCATTTTAACGCTTATAGCGAATTTTCGATAAAAATTATTGAAATTATAGACAGGCGGTGAATGTAGATCATGTCTCTCTTCATTAAAAACCCTTTTAGAAAAAGCGTTTACAAAACTTTTAAGAGAAGTTTTATCAAAAATGTTTCGCAATCGGTGGGGCATGGCTAGGAAGCGGTGGAGCAGTATATATTGGGGCAGAAGGGTTACGAGAAGATAGATACTGTAACGGTGATAGATGAAGAAAAGGAAAAACTTAGAGCGCACAAAACATGGTACATATCGCTTTATAACAAGCTTTTTGGTGGGGTGATGTGTACATCTCAAAAATGAGAAGCTGAAAAAAATCGAAAAGCTTTTATATACCTATGTGTTATAAGTATGCAAATGTAAGTCATTCGCTTTCGTGCTTAAGGGGTATAGTGACTATGTTCCAGGATTTTTTTTGGGGCTCTTAAAGAGAGGATCTGCGATGAAAAACGGGGAAAAAAAAGTCCTCTGGTCTATGTCAGAGGGGGTTTCAGAACGGTGCATCATATACAGCACGGTTCTACATCAAGAAACCCCCATAGGGGTAGCGCGTTGGATGCCTCGGAATTTATTCCGGGGTGGCTAGGTTGGGGCTTGAAAGGAGAGGTACAATGATGGATAAAATTGCTTTGAAAATATTGGCAACTTCGCTTATTTTAGTGATATTCTTGAGTTGCATGACACCTTGTATCGCGGTTAATTACTCTACGGCAAACAACACATCGTCACCTTCGCCTTTTAATGCAAAGCGATTTCATTCAGTCAATGCTACTAAGCAGGCATACCAAACAACCACGCTTACTTTAAGCTCAAAGACAATAGACATTGCAGGATCGTGGACCGGAACACTGTACCAACCGCCTGGAGGTTTTGCGCGTGAATATCCATTTTATCTTGACCTATATCAGTCAGGGACTGAAGTATGGGGCACATCAAGAATTGAATGGGGTTCTTATTATGCAATCATGGAGCTTTCTGGTTCAGTGTCCCAAGAGACTTTTTCATTCACTGAGACAAAGATCATCGAGCAATACCTACCGTCAGGGATCTTTTTTATTAAAAGTGTGGTACTAAATTGCGAAGGAAAACCGCCTAAGGTTATGGAGGGCTCTTGGGATTGTCCTAGTTATAATGCAAAAGGTACAATTTTAGTTAATAAAAAATCAGATTTTGAGAAATTAAAATGGAATAAAAATGGGCATTATTATGAGCTAATTAAAAAAGATGGCGATTGGATTGAAGCAAAAGAATATGCAGAGAAACAAGAATTTGAAGAAAAAGATACAGGGGTAGCCTATAAAGGCTATTTGGCAACTATTACATCGCCGGAAGAGAATTCTTGGATTGTTGAGAATCTTATAGCACCCATAGGTAAGAGTAAAGTTTATCCCTGGCTTGGAGGATACCAGTTATACCAGTTAGAAGGAGATGATAAACCATCAGAAGGATGGAAGTGGGTAACTGGTGAAGATTGGTCCTGGACTAATTGGAATGAAGGAGAGCCAAATGACGTGAATGGTTACAATGAAAGATACTTAAAAATATATCCTAGCGGTGAGTGGAATGACGAAAGTATTGATGGACAATCGGGCTGGGTAAATTACGTTTTGATAGAGTACGAACCTTCAGCAAATTTGCCTCCCTTGTTCAAAGGATTAGAAGAAGAAATTTTGGATAATGAAGAGAACGAAATCGGATTAAAAGTTAGGATAAAATATCCTACACATCTTCATGTAGGTGAAAGAGGAGATATAAGCGTGGAATTACTTACAGAAGATGCGGAGAAAGCTAAAAAACCAGACCATGAACATAACATTCTCGAAGGTTGTATTAGGATAGGAAGTGATGAAAGCTTATATAAAGAAGGAAAAGCGGATTTATGGATAGACCCTACCAAAGGTGTATGTCTTGCCGGTGAAACTCTTGAGCCCTTTAACTCTTATTTCCTATATAAAGATTTAGTCTCTAGTGATGAGACAGGAAATGCAATTATTGAAGGATCTGTACAGATACTAAAAACGGCACCAGGATCTAGCAGTTTAATGGGAGCATATGATACATTAAACTGGATATCTTCCAAATTAGAGGAAGCGGCTGATTATGACATAGGAGCCTTTCCTTCCTCTAAAATTTTCAAAGACGAGAATAAATATGATGTGTGGACTTATGGTTGGACTTTTAACTATTACGAAACTGCATGTGTTAGTGGAAATAGAATTAAGTTGGGTTTTCCATTTTCCTTTGAAAAAGAAGGGGAACATCCAATAGTAATTTATATAACTACAAAATTTGAAAAGACAGATCCAATTATTGTTCCGTTTTATGAACCACTGAAGATTGCCTATGAGTCAGATGAATTAGGTATAACAGTAGAGGGAATATGAATCTATGACAGACCTAACTAACGAAAGAACGGAAATTACACTGGAAGAAGAAAAAGGAATATCGATTCTTGGCGGCAGCATATCTTTTGAGAAGGAGGGGATGAAGCAACGGGGATGCCCCGGAATTTATTCCGGGGTGGCTCTGTGCCTCGTAGCTTAGTCAGCAAGAGGGTTAAAATCCCTCCTGTGCTGTTTACCCGTATCGGTGCAGAAGCCGATAGTGGCAGGGTGTCCCTCGTGAGGGGGAATCTGAAGAGCCTGAGGCGGTCTTTAGCCCGAAGCAAAAGCGAACCAGTGGTGGGATATGCTAAGTGACGATCCTCCGTCCACTTGGAGAAGTTCGATGCCTCTATGGGGGCGTACAAACGGGAGATTCCCATAGAGGGCTAGTATGTCTGTTTACGGTCGGGATGGAGACGAAAGGTTGGTTAGGCGACCGAGGGAGGTCTCGTATCGTCCTCGAAAGAGGTAAGGAAGGTA
>CAZOEM010000432.1:0-3095 GCA_964578735.1 uncultured Halobacteria archaeon
CCAATAAAGGAGTGATCGCAATGCTTAATCCAAAGCTGAGTGCTATTCGTTCGATTCCATCTAAATCGTCTTTCCGTGGGAATAATGTGGCGATTAGCGCATAGCCTGGTAGAAAGAGGACCAAAGGAAGACCGAGGATTATTCTTATCGGCGAAATTTCGTTTAGGGGCGGGATTAGAACAAAAGGTATGCATAAAAGGGTGAGGAAGATTATAAGTGCGAGGTCAAGGTCTTTTGGGAAGTGCTTGATTTCCATTCTGTTCTTTGGTATGGCGATTGTCATGGTGTCACTTATCTAATCGTTATCTCCTCTTTCTGTCAAAATATCGTCTCTATCCTTGATTATTACCCTATCTTTCCTTTCGATTTCAGTAATCAGTACTCTAACCTCATTGCTTGTAAGAATCTTTGCTGCAAGCAAAGACTTCAATATCATGCTCAAATCAATAAATTTAACCCCATATTGATCACAGACTTTCTTGGCTGCCCTGTCATTTGTAACAAGAATGTATTCTCGGCCTTTGCAGATAGATAACCCTTCCAATTCACCCAAACCCAAAGATCTCCGTTCTTCTCTCAATTTACTTAAAAGCTCTAATTCTTCTTTGTTTAGAGGTGCTACTTCGAGAATTCCGCTCTCTATGACATAATCAACGAATTCATACCCACGCTCCCTTGCTTTGAAAAGCTCATTATAAACCGAAGGAGGAATAAAGAACCTTGCATTAGGAAATAAATCCTTTAATAAATCCAGTCTTTTTATCTTTCCAAAAGTGCTTATAATATCAGTGTCAAATACTAAACTCATCGTCTCAACCGTTTGATCAGTTCAACACCTTTCTCCAATTCCTCCTTACTCCTTGAGCCCACTTCTCTTCTTATTCCCCTATCTGCCAATATATCCTTGAACTCGACTGTCGTTACTCCTGCAATCTCAGCAGCTTTGCCCAGCGATACCTCCCCCTCTTTATAAAGTTCAACGGCTGCGACTGTTCTAAGATCAGGTTTAGCATTTAGCAAAGTTCTAAACGCATCTTTTACAGCCTCGTCAACGCTGCCATAATATCCGTATTTGATCAGTGCTCTTATTTCATTTTCAATAATTGTAGGTAATGCAAACGTTTCTGCCATTTTTATCACCTGGTATATTTGTAGTCTTCTACCTTATATAAAACATTATTCGCGAAATGTGAATTTACCGAAAATGACATCTCCTAACTTTCTGGCGATGAAAAAGGATAATACGAGTCCTAATAATGAAACGACGAATTGAGCGGCGAATAATGCCACGGTATTCTTTGCTTCAAAATTCTTTGGACGGTGTTCATATTATCTTTGGGGTGAAAGGCAAATAAATGGCTAAGGGCAAAAGGTTTTCGAGCGTGCCGAAATCAATTTTGAATTTGAGAGCAGACTTAAACTTGATATTTCTATTATAATGCGTAATCGGTGATGCGTAATATGTTCCGTAATGCGTGACCTGTGATGCGTGATCGGTAATCGGTAATGCATGATCGGTGATGCGTCAATCATTCTTTGCTCCTCTTTTTGATGCTTTTTCTGATTCTAAAACTTTTAGTATCTGTTTTTTGAATGGTGGAATATTATTTCTCACAGTGTCCCATACAGCTTCTATGTCAATCCCAAAATAATCTTCTATAAAACGTATGTAATCCCTTTTCTGTTTAGACATATTCAACCTCGCTAAAAATCCGTTCTCTCAACCTTAATTTAACTGCATTTTTTATCACAAGGTCAACTTTTCTCTCAAGAATATCTTCAAGGTAATATTTTAATCTCATCTAATTAAAAAAGTCCTTGTGTCCCTTTTCAAATTCAACAAGAACGTCTATATCACTGCTTGCGGTTTGTTCTCCTCTAATAAATGAACCAAATATTCCTACTTCTCTAATATGATATACTCTTTTTATGTAAACTTTCTTTTCTTCCAATTTCCTTTCTATCTCGTTAGCATCCATTTTGCCTCTTCTCTTTTTTCACTTATTACTCTATCGATTTCTCCTATATTTAAACTTATTTTCCTTCTACCCATTACTCATCACCCTTTACCCATCACCCTTTACCCATCACCCATTTCACTTATTTATTTTTTCAATCACAAAAGCCTTTATTCGCTGGACGGTGTTCATATCATCTTTGGGGTGAATGGCAAATAAAGGGCTAAGGGCGAAAAGTCTTCGACCGTGCCGAAATCAATTTTGAATTTGAGAGCATTCCAAACTTGATATTTCTATACATCCTTTCTCTATCTTCTTAAATGTTTCTTTTGGGATATCTCTTAAACCATAATCCTTTGCAAAATCTCCGGTGTTTGTTATTTGATGGATGTAAACAGCAAGGTCTTTACCCTTCTGCCAAACCCTAAGTTCTTTAAATTTAGGACCCCTTTTACTCATTGCCCTTTCGCCTCTTGCCTCCTCAATCAGTAATCCTGAACTTCCAATTCGGCAACCTTAGAAATTTCCATGAAGTCCCCATCTCTCGTTGCGACTTTCTCCGCACCATTTGCAATAGCTATACCCGCTATAAGAACATCAAGAGCATTAACAGCTTTTCCCAAACTCAAAAGCTTTGCCATTATCTCACTCGACTTCTCCGCTGCATTCAAATCAAAATCCAAGATTCTGATTCGAGAGAAGAATCTTCTGAAAAATTTCCCCTCCTTCTTTGCTTTCCTATTCTTTATTCCAGAGAGAATTTCATGATAGGTGATAGCGGTGGTTGCAACATCTGTTCTTATAATCGCCTGCGTTCCCTCTTCTCCCTTGAAAAAATCAATTAAAAAGCTTGTATCCAAGATAATCATATCCTAAACTTCGATGATGCTCTTATCCTCTTGGTGTCCTCTTCTAACCCATTCAACACTTTGCTATCCTTCAAAACGCCGAAAAAATCCTCTAAACCCTCTTCTTTTTTCTTAGTTATCAGCCTTTCTACTGCATCACTAATGTTCTCATTCTCTCTTTTCATACTCTTAAGCGTTTCATATACATCTTCCCTTATCGAAATTGTTTTCGTTCCCATACTCATCAACAAGACTAATTTTATCTTTGCACTTAAAAACCTTTTCTTCT
>CAZOEM010000433.1:0-3085 GCA_964578735.1 uncultured Halobacteria archaeon
TAGAAACCACATAACTCAATATTGCAAAAAAGGTACTATTTCAGAAATCCCTATAGAAGAACCGAAAAACTGAATTTCACTCAAAATCCTTTATCTTCGTATTAGAGCTGATCAACATCTAAAAGTGAAAGGGGGAGGATTAACGTAGTATTAAGCGGGAGTTATTTTTGACCTACAGCTTTTTATATCGCAACGTTTGATGTTAACATTGTTTTACCATTTTTAATAATTATGTTAAATAATATGGGCGAAGTAAAAGCGAGGAGGGGTAAGGCAACAAAAGTGAAATCATGGATCTGGACATGGTGGTGGGCATATGGTCACCACATCATCCACCTTACACAAGAAGCAAACGAAGATTTGGAAGAGCTTACGGACACTGTAAAAACGCTTAAGGATAAGTATGATGAGCCTATTGAAAGAGCTTTTATGGGGGAACAGTTATGAATCATCGAATTGGTTTGGTATATGTTCCAGGCGTACTTCCGTGTTTTGAGGATTTTGGAAACCTACCAACCGATTTAGCTAAGGGAGACGGCGTAGTTGATGGGAAGCAAGCCTCAGACATCTTAGACATGCTCATAATCCCTGGTGGAAGCCTAGTCGAATCCCGGAGCATAACGCCCCAGCTCAAAGAGGAAATCTTAGAAATTGGTGACAATGGCAAGTTTATTCTTGGCATTTGTTCGGGATTCCAAATTCTTGCAAAGGAAACAAACACAGGAAGGTCTTCTCCTATACCTTTAATCAAACCTGGCTTGGGTTTATTGGATGTAACATTTGAGCCATTAATTTGCACTGACCGTGTTGAAGCCACGGTTACAGGGGAAAGTTTTATAACACATAATCTAAGAGGGGAAAAAGTCACCGGCTTTCACTGTCATACATATGGTCGTATTATACCCGGGAGAAATGCTCAGCCATTTTTACTCTCTCATGTTCAAAAAGTAGACTACCTTTTCAATCATCAGAACCTCATTTCTGGAGTAACAAACAGGAAAGGCAATGTGGTGGGAATAATGCCCCATGCTTTGCCGGATGAAAATTTTAAAATCGTTAAAAGCATACTCAATTCACTGGGAGTCTCTTATGATGAGTTTAAGGAAATTAAAGCTTTAAATGATAGGCTAAGAAGGAAAATGAGGAGCGAATTAGGCATTTCTACAGGAGCTAAAGTGCATAGAAACGATAATCCGCCCAAACCAGCATCAGTATTGTTAATTGCTGCACCTGCAACAGGTGCGGGCAAAACATTCATTACTACTGGCATTGCCGGTGCCTTGACCAGACGAGGACTTAGAGTAGAGGTTCTGAAAGCGGGTTCAGATGTTCGGGATGTTGTCCCCGCCTTATACCTGATAAAACAGCATATGAAAAAATACTCATCAATAAAAACCGGGAAAAGGGGTTGGATGCCTGTTAACCCAGCGCTTAAAAATGCCTGTGAAAATCGTGACGTTGTGTTAATTGAAGGCGTTATGGGTGCCCTTACAGGTTTAATAGATGAGCCAATTGATTATCCTCTTTCAACTGTTGAAATAGCATTAAGAATTCAAGCCCCGGTCATCCTGATATTTAATTGCGAACCACATGGTCTTGAGGACGCAGTGATAGATGCAATTGCTCATATAAGCCTGTTAAGAAAGCTTGGCATTGATCTAATAGGAGTAATTTTTAACCGTGTATCTCCAAAAGGGACAACAACATATCGAGTTAAAGAGCTTTTTGAAAAATCAGGAAATGTGAGTGTTTTAGGTTTTATACCTCAAATTATGCCTGAATCTAGAGGGGTAATACCAGAAGTGGAAATTAAGTACGAAGAATTCACAACAGGTGCTTTAGATGCAGTCGAGAAATACGTTGATTTAGATGCTGTGGTTAATCTGTCGAGGTCACCAAAAGAAGCGAAAGTGAATCACACGGAAATTATACAACGTACAGAGAATTTGTTTGAAAACTTCGCTCAAAGTTTATTAGTTGTTTAGTTCTTTTTTACTGTTTAGCAGGAAATATGAGGCGATGAAATCGGCTTTTGTAGTTGCGGGAACGCACAGTGGAGTAGGCAAGACTTCGGTCACCCTTGGGCTTATCTCCGCTTTCTGTCGTCACGGATTCGATGTCCAGCCGTTCAAGGTAGGTCCGGACTTCATAGACACGAGCTTGCATACTCTCGCTGCCGAGAAGCCGTCACGAAACCTCGACACTTTCATGAAGCCCAATTCCGCAGTCGTTCATTCATTCAGGAAGAACGCATTGGAGGTGAACATAGTGGAGGGCGTTATGGGTTTCTTCGACGGTTCTTCCGCAGGAGGACTGGAGAGCACATCACATCTTGCAAAACTTCTTGACATCCCAGTAGTCCTTGTTGTTGACGCTTCTAAGTTAGCCGGTAGCGTTGCTGCTCTGGTTCATGGGTACAAGACTTTTGACCCCTCGCTTAATCTTGCAGGTGTCATCTTGAACCGAGTAGGTAGCACCCGACATAAGGAACTACTAGAAGATGCTTTAAGAGGGATTACGCATATATTCGGAGCTATACCGAGGGATGAATCCATGCGAATCCCGGAAAGACACTTGGGACTCTATATGTCGCATGAAATTGACTGCACACTCCTGAACGGCTTTTCAAAGCTTGTAGATGCGAATATAGGCCGGGATAGTTTGCTTGAAGCGACAGCGCTTGAGATTCCTGATGCCGAGCACAAATCACGATTACGGGTGGTTGCTGGCGTCAAGGTGGGTGTAGCGATGGACGAAGCGTTCTGTTTCTATTCCGAAAAGGAGAACGATTTTTGGGGCATGAGTTCCATTACTCCGCAGTTCGCGTTAAGGCGGAATTTGCATATGCACTTCTAAAAGGTGTTGGAATAGCGAACAAGAAGGACGGAATCGTCCGAGAAAACGCTCTCGCTTCTTACACGCACCTTCACGCTTTGGGAAACGAAAAAGCGTTTCTCCGCTTTCTGGAGGCTGCGAGGTGATGCATAATACGAAATAGTCCAGAACAGTATGTATCATTTTCCAATGATTTTTAACCTGACTTTCAGCGTTGTATAGGCTACAACCCTAAAAGAGTGCATCTGCA
>CAZOEM010000434.1:0-3078 GCA_964578735.1 uncultured Halobacteria archaeon
ACTATTTTATGGCAGTAAAAGGGCCGACTGTTTCAATTCAACGAAAGGCGGGATAAATAGGTTAGACATCTATCATCATTTACTAAATTTACTAAAACTTGCGGGAATTCCTATTATTGGGGATGTCAGCGATACATGCAGACTGTGGATTTTCCTAAACTGGCGTAGCAAACAGGGGATAAGGCAGATCAGGGAGTTCTTTAACACAGCCCTTATTTGGCTCAGTGAGAACGAAGATAGAAGAGGCGCTTGGCTTCCTATCCACAAATAAGTTGTATATGAAGCGGAGGGGATTTGGAGAGGTGCCAACAAGAGGGGCAGTAACAACGTTCCGGCAGCGGATGGGCACTGATTTCAACCGCTTTTTCAGCACGCTATCTGCAAACTCATCTGGAAAATTTTCCATGTTACCTTCGCTGAGTTGTTCGCCCGGTTTATTACGGATATATCTGCGATCACGGGCGGTATCGTATCAGCCATGAACTCTTTTGGGTAGATTAGTGCTTCACAATGGTTGGTGTTTGCGTATTCTATCGTTACTCGCGGTGTTACATTGTCCGTTGTGTTGATTAGCTTCGGGGGATATTCTGAAACTCATAATGTCAAGTTATAACACTCATAATTTTTCCCATTCATCAAGCGAGATATCTTTTTCTAAGATCCTTTCAACTTCTTTAATGAGCATCTTAAGTTGTGGCACAGAGTACTCTGAATTATTAGGAATAGGTAGCGTGTGCGTTCCATACCGCATGTAAAAGTGCCGCCCACCAGGCTCAGGGGGCTCAAAACCTAACCGCCTCAATTTGTTTATAAAAACTCGGCGCTTGCATGGCGTCCATCTACCCATAAGCAACCTCTTTCAAAGTTGGGACTCCCTTATTTAGGTCAACGCGTCCTATCACCGGTAGTGGGTCGCCATGCCTTATCTTCACAATCAGCCAACCCTCTAACACAGATTCCAACTCATTTTGGCACTCATAAAGCGTTTTCCCAAAGGCAACAACGCCTGGACAGAGTGGTATACGTCCCGCATATGTCCCATCCTCTAAGATCTCATATACTGCTTTGCTCATCGCCTTATCTATATATTCTATAAGCATGTGACCACCTATTATAGCTTGGTCTTTCCTTATTAAATTTGTTTTGGATACTCGCATACCTATTCATATTAAAACAAATCAAATATTATAAAAAGGAAACTATCTCGTGGAAGTCCGTGTAATCTTGTGGTTTGCTATAAGTGTTTATCACCACTTGTATTTGAAAGTATATTCCGAGCTCTCGGCCGAATTATCGCTCTGATCTGTGCTATTCACAACGAAATAGTAAATTGTGTCCGGCGATAATTTGGTTAGTGTTATCTCATGGTCATTGACGAACAGCACATCTATGCTTAGCTCCGTATACGCCGTTGAGTTCATACCGTATTTCAGCACGCTATCTGCGAACTCATCGGTTATCCATGTTATCTTCGCTGAGTTGTTAACCAGGTTTATTACGGATATATCGGTAATCACGGGTGGTATCGTATCATCCATGAACTCTTTTGGGTAGATTAGCTCTTCGCAATGGTTGGTGTTTGCAGATACAAATATCAACCTACTTGGTACAACTGTTTGCGAAAGATTAGCAAGTGCAGCCGGGACTTTATTCAAATCAGCGCAATAAACTGTATTTGCGTATTCTGCGGTTATTCGCGCCGTTACAATGTTCGTTACATTGGTCAAACCTGTCAAAATTGCCAGAACGTTATGGTAGATTGTATTCGCGTATTCTATCGTTACGCGCGGTGTTACATTGTCCGTTGTGTTGATTAGCTTCGGGGGATAATCTGATGTGACATTCCAAATTGTATCTGCATCTTCGATTACTATCTGTGATGCAGTTGCCGTCGTTAGCGGGATACAGAGTATTAAAACCAGAATTAAAGCAGTTGTTTTTAGTTTCGGTATTCTCATTGTTCTGGCTTGTTTTATCATTCCTGCTCTATGCCTCACGGTAAATGAGAGCGATGGCACAACAGGCATGGCCACCACTATCCCAGTAGTCATTATAAAAGGAAAGGCTCACTGTATGGAAATCATCAAGCGAAAGCTGTGTCGGGCTGAGCTGGCCAGATTGCCATCGAGAATCATCACATTTAAGACTACTAATCTCATTTCCGTCTATTTTCATTGTTGAGCCATCGCTATCATACGCATAGTGCGAATATGATCGGTCATAGAATACGAAATCGCTGGGTAATTTGATGTTAAAAGTATCGGTCCCCCGTGTCCACTGTGCATCAGCAACAATCATTAGTTTATCGGCATTAGGATACCGGAAGTCATAGTACTTTATATTCCTTATGGGAACTCCCGCAGCGTTACAAGCAACGCTCAAGCCGTCTTCAAGCTTTGTGCCTATTATCTTTTCGTCTGTGCTGTAATCTTTCCAATCTATTATTTTTCCTACTGGCTTATCCTTTAGATAGTATGTTACGACCCAGCCGTCTTTATGGACGTATGCATGAACATCTTCATACTCTGGATAATCGGGAAGTGGAACAGAGCCGATGATGTATTCATCTGTTTCGTATTCTATCGTTCTGAATGCAGCCTTTGCCTTATCTAGGTCTATTTCTTCGCCTACATTGGTGTATGCCGAGATTCCCGCTTCTGCATCTAAGAAGTTTGTCCCTGCTCTCATGCCACTGACTTCGCTGCCTTCTGCCACCGCAACAAAAAGCGGCATCTCGAGAGGGATGATTCCTTTTCCGCCGTCTACGGTTAGTTCTTTGTCTTCTGTTCCTAAAATCGCTACGCTGAATACCGCTACGCTACTTGCTGCTATTAGCAAAACGGCTGAAATCGCTAATACCTTTAAAATTCCACTTATCTTGGTCATCTTTTATACCGCTCCTAATAAATAGTTTGTAAATATGGTGGGATTGGGTCTTTATAAAGTTTTCGGGTGGTCGCGCTTGCACCGAAAATCTTTTATTCCGTTATGAAATCCCAATCTCTTATCCGAACACGCATGAAGCGTTTTTGATGTTCTGGTACAGTTTTGGATAAGAATAGTGTGGATTTTGGACAG
>CAZOEM010000435.1:0-3070 GCA_964578735.1 uncultured Halobacteria archaeon
AAAAAGAATAATATTGACATAGTTTCGGTACACTATTAATTACTTTACACTATAAATATTAATTCCTAGTTCTTGTGTTAATCTTGTGAAATCTCATGGTTTTTTTAGTTAGCTATACAAATACGAAATAATTTTTAAAATCAATTAATAAAGATTGCTATTTGAGAAGGAAATGGAATTTCAGATAACTGTTTACGGATATGCGAAGTTGCCCGATAGGGCAATTTGGGTGAGCGGTAACGAACCGCATACCCGTGGTTAAGTACATCGTTAGGGGCAAGTAAGCGTCTGTTACCTGTAGAGCGATGCTCTTTCTCTCGGTTCTAACGATTTTTTCAATTTCAATTTCAGTGTCCACAGTATCACCGCCTATAAACATGATATGCGAGTTCCATCAATTTTTGTGCTATTTCATTCCTCTTGTTCACTAATCCTTTATCATAAGATATTTGGTATGGTCCACTTTTTTCTTTAACAGGAGGAGGCAAAGGTGCTTCTTTACTAACGCTGCCTATTGAAGCGAGTAAACGAGAAATAAGAAAGCTTCTCAACCGCTTTTGCTTTGTATAGTTCTCCCAGAAGTCTACTAATTTTGTCTCTCTCTTTATAATTTCGATAGCATCTTTGGTCAAACTAACCAGGGAATATATATCCTTGTTTTCTAGTTTTTCTATCGGGGTTTTTCCGTATATTTCTTTTTTCAGTAGCCCAAAGAAGGGCATTTCTTTTTTGGGATTAAAACCAAAAGTCTCCTCCTCTTCTCTACCTTTCTTCAGCTCTGCTATGATTTTAGCATATTCCCGGGCAAGAATATCCCAGTTTTCTTTATAATGCGCAAGTATTTGCTTTAATTTATCAAAAAAGCGTTCATAAAACTCCGGGTCCGCGTCGTAGTGTTTCTCTATGTGCTCTATGATTGCATATTTAAGTTCTTCCGCCGTTTTGCCTTCCGCTATCCCTTTTACTATCTTCTTGACTGCTCGGAATTGCTGGTATCTCGCTACTATTTTGATTATGCGGCCTTTAGAACCTTTTTTGAAAAGTGTAAATGTGTGGAGTATCTCCAGAAGATTCTCTTTTGTTTGCATGCCCTGGATAAGAACCTGCTGGCTCGTTATATTTCTATCCGGGCTTATATCTGATAAGCTGTAAGGGTAGGGGTCCTTCCATTCCACAAAATGTTCGCTTTCGCTTGTGATGGACCCGTGCTTTGCCACCTGATTGGATGTTGCGATTGTGAACAGGTTAAACCAGAAGAGCTTTTCATTTCCTTCTTTTACGCCTCTTCTGTTTGAGTATCTCATAAGCTGAGTAATTGCCTCTGTTATCGGGTCTGCGATAGCCGGTGATTTGCATTCAACAACAATTAGGGGTAAGCCGTTTACAAAGAGGACGATGTCAGGGACGATGTGCTTCTCAGTACCGGGGACGTTCACTCTAAACTGAGTGATGGCAACAAAGGTGTTGTTTTCCGGTGTTTCAAAGTCTATATATCTTACAGTCGGGCTTTTCTCGCCAGTATCTCGGTTTTCCGATACGGATGTGTTTTCAAGAAGTAGATCATGGATTTCCCTGTTCGCCTCTAACATTGAGTTTGCTGTTGGTGTTGTGATCCTTCTCACAACTTCATTTATCTGGTCTTCTTCAATCCATGTATTGATTTTTTTGATTGCTTTTTTAAGTTCAGCTTCCAGGATTACTTCTCTGAAGCTGTCCCTGAATTTTACCTGTGAACCGTAAGCAGGTTCTTCGCTGGTCTTAAATCCTGTTAGTTCTTTTGTGTCTTCGGGGTTGGCTTTATTTTGCCGGTATATTTGCCAGCCTAATCGCTGGAGTTGTGCAAGAAACGGGTTTTCTACATAATGCTCCTCATCAAGCAGGTTGTACATTTTTCATCTCGGCTACGAGCTATTAGTTATGGGTTATGGGTTATGGGTTATGGGTTATGGGTTATGGGTTATGGGTTATGAGTTATGGGTTATGAGTTATGGGTTATGGGTTATGAGTTATTAGGTGAGTTGTCAGTCATGTTTTCTTACTCTTGTACTTTGTTGTTAAGATTATACTTTTTATTATTTTTAATAACTCCTCACAAGAGTGTGATAGTGAGCTAAACTCCTCACGGTTAATAAACTGAGTTTCATTTAGTAGTTCGAGCCGATATAATGTTTCATCAGCTTCTTTTTGCGCTATTGCGAGTTTGTGAATAAAATCAGCAGTGGATTCTCCATTTGATGCTTCTCTTACATTTGCTCCAATAGAGGTACCTGCTTTAAGCAACTGCTTGCTCATCACAAATTCACGTTTTTCCATTGCCAGTTTTTTATAAGTATTCACTATATCAATAGCAAATTCAAAGCTCTTCTTCCTGACAACACTCTCCTTCATCTCACTACAACTCCCAATTCATAATTCATCACTCATCACTTATAATTCTTTGACGATTCATAACCCCTAACTCCTAATTCATAATTAACTTTCACCTTTCCGGTTAGCAAATCCTCCATCAAGCCCTGCTTTATGCTCTCAAGTTTTTGTTTGTATTTCTGCTCTTTTTCTATTGTTTCATCTGTCTGTGAGAGAATGGAAGCGATGATGTGTTGTTCTTCTAGGGATTTTGGGATTGCAACTTTAATAACCTGTTCAAAAACGTAATTAGGAATCCTTTGTCTTCCAGAGGTGCCTTCCATTAATCCAATAGCGATGTTTCTGACAAAATCACTTATTAGGAGGTAAAACAGAAAAACATTTTCCACCTTTTCTCTGGCTCTAAAGACAATAAACTCTGTAGAACCTATCCCTACCGCTATATCTTTAGGGACTAATAAAGACTTTCCGTTTTCTGCACAGGGAGTTATCCTAGCAAGTAATATATCTCCTGCTTTAAATTTGGACCCAGCCTCCGTACCTTTTCTATAAGACAAGTAATTATATTGTTTTCCCATAATTGGTGTTGCATCCATTTCTATAAAGGGATAAAACTCTGAATTTTCAATTTTTACTGCCGGATTAATCGGCTCTCTGGTATCTCGCGTGGTACTTAAATATAAATAAAACAAGCAGTTATAAT
>CAZOEM010000436.1:0-3038 GCA_964578735.1 uncultured Halobacteria archaeon
GGAATATCTTTAGACATTATAATTTTCCCTTCATGCGTACCGAATATGCTTGGATAAGTTCCTTCGCCTGTGTCGAACACAAGTACATTAACTGTTACTTCTCCATCAATCCACTCTGCCGGTATCTCTTCCGCTTCTGTATCCCCCAGCATTCCATTGGATATGTCCAATTCGCTTCTATCCCCTCGCTTACCTAGCACTTTAAAACTTATTGTTGCTAAATCCCCTGTCCCGCTTACGCCGGAAATCCCCGAGACGTCAAGAAGTACTCTTATCGTGTCCTCATCTACGAAGCCCCACCTGTCGCCCACCCGTATTGTTTTGCCGTCTACGCTGCCATCTGCAACATCGGTTACGTTCACCACGCTCGAATTGAACGACAGGTCAAACTGCCCTGAGTTGAAGTCCGTAATGTTATCCACATCTATCGTCACATCAAAAGTTCCCCCCACATACGCTGGTGCACTTACCTTGACGCTTACTATCTCTCCTGCTTGCACTACTGCCAATGCCAAAATTGCCAAAACTATGCCTATAATCACACTACTTACGAAAGCACGTCCTTTCATCTTTTATCCATCACCGATATGTAAAAATATACTACTCGGTATAAAAGCTTTTCGGTTTTAGAAAGAACGTCTCGCTATGAACTCGGGTAAAGTGAATAGTCACCGATAAACTACAAGCCTAACTCTTCTTTTATCTCTTAATATTCACTTTAAGATTTCGTTGTATGTATTATTGACAAAAATTGATCCTGTCGTCACGATCAAATCACACCACAGACTGATTTCCGGTGCCGCGGAATGGTTTTCTATTTCCACACCGTTTCTTTTAGACTTGATATAGTCAGGGTCCATGTCTGTTACCCTGATTTGAAAGTTGTCTTTTAGCTCCAGCGCAATCACATCGCTTAAAGTTCCCCGATAATTCCCATACCGGTCTGTGTACGCTTGACCTCTGGAATCGAAGATGACAGCTTCCATTAGCTTCTCCTTTCCCTTCTGGATCGGGTAATCCTTTTCTTTCGGAGCTCCAAGGGCGTCCTGGATTTTTAGTGGGCCTGCAAATACCTTTACTTCTGTCTCTAATCCAACCTCAGCACCCATCTCCGTTAACACATTCCGCATCCGCTCATAAACGTAGTTGCTATTCTGCATATGGCTCAAATCCGTTTTTCTCCCATATCTCAAGATTATTTGTCACGGATAAAATCCCGTATCCAGCTCTGAATCTCATCAATATTATCGTCATATTTTATCGCGCCTTCTAATTCGATGTCGCCGACAGATATCTTAGGGACCTTTTCCTGCTTATGGCCTTCCATGAGTATCAGATCAGGTCGTGCAATCTCATTCAGAATATCCGCAATTTCCTTTAGTTCCATCCCTTTCTTGAAGATAAACGCGGTCTCGTCAGGAGAAGAAGCGACTACTACACTCGCACCTGCTTGTCCATGTTTCCATGTATCTTTTCCCTCTGTATCAATCGAGAACCTCTTGGGGATGTTCTTTATCGTCACTATTTTGTATCCATCATTATTCAGCCACTTGATCAATTTCTCAATCAAGGTCGTCTTTCCGCTATTGTGATGCCCACAGATTCCGATTAGGTTATTCATCGTTCCATCACCAGAAACTCAATCGCATCCTCAAACTGCTTCACCTTACCGCCTCCCTGCGCAATTTTCGTCATCATCCTTTCCTCGTCCACCACCTTTAGCCCTGCAAGCATGTCAACGCCGTAATCAAATAAAACCGGTGACATTGGCGTGCTCGGACCGATAATAATTGTAAGTCCCTGACTCAGCTCCAATAATCGCTCAATTGACTTGTTGACGACCCCGGAACTCGTTATTACGGCGATGTCCGCTTTTGGTATGAAATATTCAGATGCGGTATCTATAATGTCACCCTTTTGTGGTTGCTTCTCTATTACCCATAGCTCATCAGCGAGTGTACGCAGTTTTTCAACCTTCGGAAAATGCCCCACCATCGCTATCTTCTTGCCAGCAGCGTTATCGAGCAGGAAATCGAGCATGTTCAATTCTTCCCCTCTCGGCTCGATCAAGGAGTTAATTGCCGCGAGTCCGATGCCTGCTTCGATCATATTCCATGACTTGGCATATTCCGCTAGTTCAACTGCGGTTTTTTCTCTCAGTTGCCCTAAATCATGCACCACATAATCATGTAGCGCCCCCAAATTCTTCGCGACGCCGCAATTTCTGCTCAAAACGCCTATCCAGGCATAGCCAACGTGCACATCTCTCACTCCCGTATCTTTATCTCTTACATCAGAAATCAAATCGTCTATTAATTTCATGATTATACCTCTGCCGTCAACAGATAAATATTTTTCTTTTTTTAAAGTAAAGTATATCTCTTTGACTTATTTTCTAACAAAGAAATATGACGAAGATGGATACGGATGAGACGGCACTTACCGGGAGGCAGATGGAAGTGTTGAAACTCAGGAACGAAGGATATTCTCAGGTCGAGATCGCGCAAAAATTCGGGAAGACTAAGCAGAATATCTCTACAATAGAGAAAATGGCATGGGCAAATGTGAAGAAAGCCGAAAATACGCTAAAATTCGTTAAACTGCTTGAAGCTCCGATATGGTTTAGCGTGGAAGAAAACACCGATTTGGATGACGTTGTTAGAAGGATTTACTCGGAAGCGGATAGAGCAAAGATACACATAGCCTATGATCGTCTTTCACTCGCTGCGAAAATCAGAAAAGAGCTTATGGATAAGATAAAACATCGGCTCATATTAAAGGGCTTTGAAATAGGAATAAATAAGGTCGGTGAGATGATTCTGGTATAATTCACCTCACCTCATAATACCGATCTCCGAAGCAATACTTGCATTTCTCTTCGCTTTTTTCCGGTATAAACGGCTCGCCGCATTCTACACACAATACGACTCCCTTTTTCACCTTTTGTGGAATTGCAACACGCACATATACAAAAGAAAGTATATCCCTACCAGCTTTTAGTATTTCCGCCATAACCTCTCGGTGTGCAACTTCTCTTT
>CAZOEM010000437.1:0-3036 GCA_964578735.1 uncultured Halobacteria archaeon
AATGAAACATATAAACAGTGTCTAAAGGAATACGAGTTGAGAAGAACCGATTCCCAAATTAAAAGGAGAGCCAATCGGGACGTAAATGTAGTATTGAATCAAATCGAGGAGATTAATAGAAAAATGTCTGAGTTGAGCTCAGCGTGAACCTATTGGTTTGCACTCTGCATTTTGCAATTACTTGTCTAACACGCACTCATGTCACCCCTTGCCGTTCCTTCTCCAGCACAGTTATTATCTCTTCATAAACTGACCTTAACTCCTCTTTTCTGACCTTACCCAAAAGCTTCTTTATCACCAACTCCGGTGTGCTCGACCCGATATGACTGAACATCGGCTGCCGATCAACAATAATGTTACCTGCGGCATCCAACCCCTCCGACTCTATGCCATCAACACGCACCTTCTCCATACTGATATGCGGTAATATCTCATGAATCAAATGCGTTATCACAACAGCTAGAGTATCTTTTGGCATGTTATTTAATATAGATGCCATTATCCGACCCATAGCGCCTGGCTCGGTAAGTGCCTCCAATTCATCTATTAATACCACTTTCGGACCTTCCCGCATGAATATCCTGCTCAAAGCCCGCATCGAATATTCAAACGACCCGGTCTTCTTTATCATTTTCCGGCGGTAGAAGTAAAGAGGGTTTAACGGTATCTCCGCTCTCTCCGCAGGCGCAGGTAGACCAAGCTCCGTGAGGATGATCGAACTCGCGAGCATAATCAAGAGACAAGTTTTACCGCCGCTATTCGCACCTGTGAGAATAGCTACGGGAAGCGGTGTAGCGCCGAAGATACCTAAATCCACTTGCCCGATAGAATAAGAAACCGGTACCACCTTCTCGCTACCGTTTAGCTCTTCACTAACCAGAAATAGATTCCTGCCATTAATCACACCAAATCCATCTTCGCTTATCGTAGGGATGTTCAATTGGAAATCGCGGCTAAATTGCAACACTGCGAGCAAAAAATCGAAATAGAAGAGCATCTTAATAGCATTGCTTACTGCTTCTCTATGTCGCTCCAGTTGCTTTGCAGATTCTCTTAATGTGTAATATCGCCGCTCTCCCAGTTTCCGGTCATACCGATGACGCAATTGCGCTATCGCTTCTCGTGAGAACTCAAACGGTAATCCGCGCTCTAAGTTTGCATATGCACTTTCCCAGAGTACATTTTTATCTTTATTCTGGAGCAACAATTTATCTGCCATGCTTACCAGGACCTCTTCTAAGTATCCTTTAAATTCATCTACACCGCCGCCACTTCGCATAATCCTGTTTGCTTCCTTGTTTAGCTCCTCCTCGCGCTGATAGATTACGTCATCAAAGTTGGTTTCGCCTCTGCTTCTCACCGCTTCTACCTTTTCTATAACTGCTAAAACCGTTTCTAAATCGTCTACTTGGATGCCTTTAAACAGATGGTAATCCGTGAGCACATCAAATTCACGTAATAGGTTTATTATCGCCCCTATCAGATTCTTCTTTGCTATGAACGAATTAGCAACGAATTCAGGATATATCTCGCATGGGTCAGACAGGTAATCAAAAGTTATGTTCACGATGCCGGGCTCTTCCACTTCCTCTTCGCTGACTAACAGAATAGTATCGTCCCCCAGCAAAAGCTCTTTTGCTTTAGCTGTGGAATTTACGATGTCTACATGCACTAACTCGCCATAGATTCTCTTTATTTCTGTGTCTATACCCGTCCTACGGCCAACAACGAGGGGTGTTTTTCCAAAGCTTGTCTTCGCGATCTCAGCATAGGAAATAATTTCACGCATTCTCGCTATTTTCGCGTCACCCAGTAGTACCTGCAATTTCGCGCTCTCTTCCACAGCCCTAAACCTTCTTTGCAGTTCTGCACTATCACGTGACGGCGTAAGCGTAAGAACCATGTCCCGTCCATTTTTCGTTGTCGTATAAGAGGCGAGGAGATGTAAAATCTCTTTCTCTACTTCCCGCGTTTCTTTGGTGCAAAAGACATCTCTAACTTTATATCCCGCTGATGCTTCATTAGCCCTTTTCACTAGCTTCTCTGCCTCTATCCGCTTTATCCCGAGAATTGAGGATAAAGTATCGAGGTCCGGAAACTCAACGCCATCCTTCAAATAGGGATTCAGGAACTGCGGGATGCCTAAAGACGAAAAAATATCTGAAACTGAACCGCTTTTTGATCCCTTTCTGGTCACCATTGTCTCATTTATTTCTATAACTCACCGTTTATAATAGATTTCTATAAATTTGCTACATTACTGCGTGTGGAGAATCGTAAACTTATCCGAATTTATTATTACAATGCTCCTCACAAAAAAGAAATTGATGAAGAGAAATATAAATCGCAACAAAAATTTTTCTCATTATTAGAACGCACGCCTTATCTCGAACTTAAATTAGGAAGACTTGAACCTCGTGGAGATACTTTTATCGAAAAGGGTGTTGATATTCTCCTTGCTGTTGATATGTTAAAATACGCCTATGATGACCTGTATGATACTGCAATTCTCGTGAGTGGCGATGGGGATTTCGCCGCGGCGGTAAATGCCGTGAAAGACAGGGGTAAACATGTGGAACACGCATATTTTAAAGATGCTCCATCTGTTTGTTGCATTAAGAAAAGCTTGTGATAAATACATACCATTAGACAAGGATTTTATTAGTCCGTGTTTTATTTAACCATTGTCAAGTTCATTACGATAACCTTTTGACACTACTTAAAAAATTACTTATACACTTTTTAAGGTTGAGAGTCATCAAAATCAGATAGGAGGGATAAAAAGAATGCGTTAATATTTGGCGGTGCTTTGGTGCTTCTCTTTGTAGGGATAGCGATAGCAACTCCATCCGCTTTTTCAAATGTAATATTATACGCCTTCGATCAAAACCCCGCGGGAAGCGATGACGACAACGAAAGGTTTACCCTTCACAACGGCACAATCGGAAAAGTCAGTGATTTTTTAATTTTTCATCCATCATACCCAACATTTTCATCGTGTTTGCAAATAGTAAACTACCATAAAGTGATCGCACA
>CAZOEM010000438.1:0-3032 GCA_964578735.1 uncultured Halobacteria archaeon
TTTGGGTAATGATGAAACCATAAAGAGGTTCTCCAAAGTAGCTGAACGAGGCAGTACTTCAGGAGTGAAAAAGAACTATTAAAACTCTCCAACGAACTCATTAAAGAAAGCAAGCTAACAGAGGAGGAAGCGCCTGAAAAGGAAAAAGGTCATGAATATAACGTCCAAGCTCAGCGGCTGGTCCGTAGCTGCGACAGTTGCGTAGGCAGGTCCGTTGCAGCACGTTGTTAGCACTTATGCACTTATAATCTCTTGCGCAAAGATTCATTCAAGTCATCCATTTGAAGACGTCCCTGGTCTATCGCATCATTGAGGAGTTTCTTAATTTTACCCTTTGTGTATCTATCGCACATCCTTTCCGTTCTTCAGCACATGGACTATCTGCTCTGCGACATTGCCAAGCGTGCGATACGTTAGGTCACAAATGTCAATGTGATGATCATTTAGCTTTGTTAATTTTTCTAACAAGAAGACTCATTGTACCCCTAACTCCTCTTCTAGATCATGAATTACTTGACTAAGGTACTCCTGCATCCAACTCTCAGGACATTCTACGTGCCTTAGTACTTTCAGAGATTCAATTGTGCCCCAGTTTTCGAAGGCTCTTATCCCACATTCCCGAACCTCTGAATTAGCATGAGAGAAAGCAGCTAGTGCCATTGCGGGTCCTTGAGGATAAATCTCAGAATATTGGAGGTGTGATATTACCTGCAATAATCCGATGACAACATCAGTGTCAGGGAAGTGCTCTATATAAACAGAGTTCAGCCACTCCTTTGTAACAGCCTCATTCTGAGTGTAACGTTGTTTGTCCGTATGAGTAAACAGGTTCGGCCTCTTCCACATCAGACATCTAAAAACACCTCCTAATCTTTCAATATATGATTGCGAATCTCATTTGCACCGGAGAAGAATGATTCAATAGCATCAATGCTAAATCTCGTTTCTTGATTTTCTTGTTTTGCTTTTTTACAGACGCAATATGCGTCTTCGTTCGTTTTCACACTTGAAACAAAATCATTTATGTTCAGTGTCTCAGCAGCACCCAAATCATTATGCGATGCGTTCTGACAGAAGAGGCAATCGAAATTGCAGGCATATAAGAATATTGTATTCCCTCTACCAGTGCGTATGCAGTCAACACAAACCCGCAACGCCTCTGATGCTTTTTCTTTTCCGCATAGCACGCATTCTTTCATTTAATGATTATTTTTGTTTTGCCTGATTAAAATATTGTTGTTCTTTTTTACATGGCTTTCTTTAGAGAAGAAGGATTTAATGGAGCGATAAATTTAAGAAGTACTGAATCTCTTTTCTCCTTGCCTCTTTCTGAAACTTTGCCGAGATAAAATTGTTGTTTTTCGATTTTAATGGTTATCGTGGATTTTTGACAAAAATTTTGCTTAATTCCTATTATACGGTTTTCTTTTCTCATGTTTACCAGATTTTTTTTCCTTATTCTATAAATAGCGCTATTGCATCGGATATTTTCGAGAAGAAAAGCAACAGAAAAGCTTTATTTTCGCCTAAGTATCGTGGGAAGGTATTAGTTAGTGGGTGAAGTTGCAGAAGCGGCGGAGGTGATTATCCGGGAAACCTGTAAAGAGCTTGATATTGAGATTATAGACATGGCGGTGATAGACCATGTTCACCTTTTCATTAAATACCCGCCGAAATATTCCGTTAGCTGGATAGCGAAGCGGATAAAGGGGAGAAGCAGTAAGCAAACCCTTTTAGAAAAAGCGTTTACGGAAAAATGCTTCGCAGTAAATAACGCTTTATAACAAACTTTTTGGATGGAAGCATCAAAAATAAAAAACCGAAAAGCTTTTATATACCTAAGATTATAGTATGCTTTAGGTTATTTGCACTTGGACTTAGTGCAGGCCTCGTACTTAAGTACGGGGTATAGTGACTGGAAGCGTTATTCAGAGATCTATTATTCCAAAAGATATATCCACAGTCTTAAGTGTGACAAGCGTACCATCTTCAGATATTAGTTACCACAAGTCATTAAAACTTGCAGTAACTCAACTTCTTGGCGTAGCTACAACTGATTGTTTAACGGATTTTGAATATGATAGATCTTTAAGGATAGTTACTGAGCCAGAATTTTGGAGCAAAATGGAAGAGTTCTATAGCGAATTTTATGGTCCACCCTTTGATAGGTCTTTGCATGAATGGCGCCATTACTTAAGAAGAAGGTACGGGGAGTATTCCGATTATAAGCGAGAGCGAGAAGAAAAAGTTTCTCTATCCGATGATATATTGTTTTGTCAACTTGGAGGAGTAAATATAAATAATGTACCTGTTCCTTGGTTTTCATACCCATTACCTTATTTACCCACAAAAAGGGATTTTGAACACATAGCGGATAAAATTTTTAGACAATTAGACATAAAACCTGACCTTTTTAGTTTATCGCTAAAAATAAGAACATCTGCTCTCTTGGTTCCTACTAGAGTTCGTGTTTCATTCAACGAAATTTGTGAGTACTATATCCCATTTGGACAATCCCCTGAAACTGAGTCGGAAAGTCTCAAAAACATTATTAAACAAGCCAAAAGTATAGTCATTGCACCGTTAGTAGCTGGGGCTATGGGTTCTACGACATTGTTATCAACGGGTCAATATGTCCTTGCAATTGAGTGTGCATTCGCTTCTGGTGCGTCTACAATAATTCTTGTTGCATCTACATCTATTGCTGATCGAATTTTGGATCACATCTCAAAGAGAAGAGGAAGCGAGGAGGACTGATAACAGTGATCCCGTGGGCAACTTCATATAGCAACACTACGCACCTTCGCCCAAATCCAGCCTACTGCTGGACATCAGATACGCTAGGAACGTTATATGCAAAAAAAGTTGAGATAAAAGTAAAAGATGCATGAAAGAAAAGGTATGTCCAACCACCAAGGATGCCCCGCAATTCATTGCGGGTGTGGTCTGTGCCTCGTAGCCTAATCAGCCAGAGGGTTAAAATCCTTCCTGTGCTGTTTACCCGTATCGGTGTAGAAGCCAACAGTGGCAGG
>CAZOEM010000439.1:0-3027 GCA_964578735.1 uncultured Halobacteria archaeon
GTTGCAAAGGCGGTATACAAAAACAAGGATTGAAACATTTGAGTTTCCATGCGGTGTCCCTGTGAATTTTCTGAGTTGCAAAAGCGGTCTACAAAAACAAGGATTGAAACAACCGCAAACCCAACTATCATTTTTCTCATTTTTTTTGTTGCAAAGGCGGTCTACTAAAACAAGGATTGAAACGTAGTTACTGGTGGTAATACAAGCGCTGAATACTCACGTTGCAGAGGCTCATCCACTAAAACATGGATTGAAACCTGGTTAGACGTGGCTGCTACTTGTTGTCATCCCTGGTTGCAGAGGCTCATCTACTAAAACAGGATTGAAACTGGCTCTACCAGCGTAATCTTAAAATTAGGTGTAACAGTTGCAGAGGCTCATCCACTAAAACATGGATTGAAACTACAGATCGACACGAGAACACTTATTGAAGCTTAGACGGGAAAGTGGAATATATGTAAAGTGGGCCCACTTGAATGGTGCAGATGAAATAATATTTGAAGCGATTTGAAAGGTGGAAAATAAAATGAAAAAAACAGGAAGGAAAATGAGAAGAGGAATAGAAGGAGCGTGGACTCTGGTAGTTGTAGCTGTTTTTTTAGGAGCGCTACCGGTAGTATCTATAGCAGGTGCAGTGGAGGTGCCCACATCTGATGAGGTTGCATTAAACCTCACAAGTGGGATTGAAACATCATTGACTGACCAAAATGTTGTTGACTTCTTAAGTGATTTGGATGGGGTGTATGTCAAATTGAATAGTAGCAACATGTGGCCGGGCAAGGGTAAAATAAATTGGCTCGCTGCAAATAAAAGCCTAATAGTTTTTATTGACGTGAAAACATTAGCCATTGAGTATATCATTGAAAATAAAATGGGAAATGAGACTGAGCTAAGTCTAATGCCGATACCGTTACCAGAGCCAGAACTAGAGCCAGAGCCCACTCCGACAATAACGGAAAAGAGTTGGCATTTAGTAACTACGTTTGATAGTGGTGGAGATTGGCTAACACCCCCATTTCCTATAAAAGGGAATATGTGGAGGATACACTACGTTGTGCATCCAGAAAAGGGCCGGGATGTGGATTCAGATTTTCACATAGATGTGTATAACCCAGGCTATTTTGGGCATGGTTCCAGTCATTATGGAAGTTGGTATTGCACTGGGGGATCCTGCCGTGATACACTATATGTATATAAAGGATACAAAGACTTTGTCATAGAAGTTAAATCCCACCATAATTATTGGGAGGTTGAAGTAGAGGACTATTATTAGTCCTCTTTTAGGTGAGAAAAAGATGAGAAAAGAAAGAGGAAATAGAATAGGAATAAAACAAGGAGTTGTGACCATAGCCCTCCTGGCTATATTTTTAGGGTCATCCCTTGGTGTGGTTAATATGGTTTTGGCATCTACCGAGAATACGACAATGGTTGCAGAGGCTCATCCACTAAAACAAGGATTGAAACTACAGATCGACACGAGAACACTTATTGAAGCTTAGAGTTGCAGAGGCTCATCCACTAAAACAAGGATTGAAACACTTTATATTTCTCTATTTCCAATTTTGGTTCTGTCAAAGTTGCAAAAGCGGTCTACAAAAACAAGGATTGAAAAGAGCTTTGGGAATGGTTTTAGAGATGTTAGCGGAGCTTTGTTTTATTCGTGCTTATTTATCCAAGTTCAATAATTGCTTCACATGAAAAAATAGAAAAGCTTTTATATGCCTTATGATGAATGTATATGTAACATTAGTCGGTATATGCAACTTAGTCATAGGCACTCATGCTTAAGTGCAGAGTATAGGAACTTGAAAAAGAAGTGGACAATAAAAAAGATGAAAGGGGAAAATTCATCAAAATTGATGTTTATTCATAAGTTTAAACAAATATAGTATTAGCAAAATTGTGGGTATATCACTTCGGTCAGGATATATAAGGAGGGATAATGTGGATGTATGATGAAATGGATATGGAGTCTTGTGTATATGGTGTGTCTGAGGCGGTAGAAGCATGTAGCTTTTGTGATGATATCGGTGTAGCAAGTATATTACCAGCGGTGTTTGGAGGGATACTAGGGGGAATTGGTTTCGTTTTGCCTGAAGTGACGGATACGATTGGAGGAGATTTGATCGAGGTTGAATCTATTTATGAAGACTGGAGTGAGTATGTTAAGGACGAACCATTACTGAAAGGATCAATTGACTTTGTAGTAACACAATTCCCCGACTTGGAAAACGAAGATGCAATAATTGCAGGTTCGAAGATTGCTCTGAGAGTATCTGAAGAGATCATAAAAAAGGCTGGAAAGGAGGAGCAATATGCGGCAAAGATTGATGCAGCCCATGAATCTTTGGAAAAGGTGGAAAAGACTAAGCAAATGAAAAACGGAGAAAAAAAGCAAAAACGACTTCCGGTAGCTTCACCACCAAAGAAAAAATGGTGGCACTTCTGGAAAAAATAATTGTTGAATTATCAGGAGTTCATGGCACCTTTTTAGAGTTGAGAGGGACGCACTACATATCAATGAAGAAAGGGTAATAGTGTATATATTATGCTTTTATGTGTGATCTATGATTTTATATAAGAATTAAAGAAACTATCTGCCAACCCGAAAAAGCGACAAAATGCGAAAACTAAAGCGAATATAAAAAAAGATTTACTGAGTAGCTTTGAGAATATTAAGTTTATAAATATCTTAGATTAATCCCCGCTATGTGAATTTATGGTAGCAGATAGTAAAACGAGCTAAAGTTTACGTTTTCGTAAAACGAATGATATGCTACGTAACAACAATGATGAAAGTTGAACCAATTGAAATGCCTTGTTTTTGGAAAATAAGGAAAGATAGCGCCTTCATTCATGGCTTCTAATGTAGAGAGATAGGATAGGCAATAACAGGCTTTAAGATGTTGTTGTGTGTCACAAATAGATAAGAAACATACGGCACAATCGAATTTTCTAGTGATATAGGTATTGCCCACTTCCCATATCCAAGAATTTTTTGAAAGGAAATTTTAGGTGAACCAAATA
>CAZOEM010000440.1:0-3021 GCA_964578735.1 uncultured Halobacteria archaeon
TTATTTTTGATATGGAACAAGGGAATGTGGAGGGATTAATAATAAACCACAGAAAGGGCACGGGATTGAAAAAGAGCCGGATATCTATGAACGATGTGCGTTTAAATACGTATCCAAAGAATATTAGCTTAAAACATTCAAATTACAATAAGAAATAAGAAGGGGGATGTAAAATGCGGATATTTGTGATAGGCTACGGGCAGGCTGGTGGAAGAGTAGCGGATTCCTTTTTATGATTTATTGGCTATGCGTCTGAAGAAATAGAGAGTGGAGATATTTTAAAGAAGTTCTTTGGAAATCAAAAATTATTCTTTTTTGTTTACCTATACAAATACTTTATTTTTATATGCAAAGAAGGATTAATTAGAATTAGGTCGGGATAGCCAAGAGGTCTAAGGCGGTAGGTTGCTAACCTACTTCCCCTTACGGGGAGCGAGGGTTCGAATCCCTCTCCCGGCGTTTATGCGAAACTTACTTTTGTATCTATATGGGGGGATATTAAAGAGGGGTATATTGAACTCACCGATCCACGTGAAGCATGTCCTTCTTGTTATGGACGAAACAGATATTCTTTCCACTGACTACGCGGATGCGAAAGCTACGGGAATGGAGAAGCTGCGGTATTTCATAAAGTGGTGTCATGGGCTGGAGATAGCTATTATAAGCGTTTACGTCGGCGTTATACGAGAAGGGATGGATAAGAACTTGTTGGAGCGGGCATACATACATCTAAGGGAAGAGATAACAAAGGCATTGAGTAAAGAAAAAGCTTCGATTGCGCTCTATGATGAGACTTTTGAACCAACGTATCTAAAACACATAGGGGAAGAGAAGGGCAATAATAAAAAAGAGATAAATATTTCTATCGGCTTAGGTGGCCGAAGCGAGTTAACGAAAGGTATAAAGGAGATTGTGGCGCGAGTAAAGACAGGGGAACTAGAGCCCGAAGAGATAGATGAGAAACTGCTGGAATCACAATTGATATTCAAGTCAGAACCCGACCTCGTTATAAGGTCTGGTGCAACCCGTTTAGCGGATTTCCTGATATGGCAATCGGTGTATAGCGAATTTTATTTCACTGATGTTAATTGGCTGAAATTCAGGAAGATCGATCTGTACCGTGCAGTTCGTGATTTCCAGTGGCGAGAGCGCAGATATGGACACTGAATTTTTCGCGTAACCTTTTTATATAACCGCTGTTATATCAATATAAATCGTTGAAATATGCAGAAGGCGAGGAGATAAATAAAGAATGAAAAGGATTATGTTGGCAGTGGTAGTGGGTATGATGCTGTTAACAGTAACAGTTGGAACAGTTGCAGGGGATGGATATTTGATGAGTGCAATGGGCTGTAACTGCCCTCATAGTGGTCCGGCTATAGACTATTTGGACAGCCCGTCCGATGACGACTATTTCTCTCCAAGTTTTTTGATGGGTGAGGAGGCGGAAAGGAAAAGTTCTTCCAAGAGCGTCCGTCCTGATCGTTCGCATACCCTTTTTGGAACTGCTATCCCCATTCGTCCTACAAATAGTCAATATAAAAATCCCAGCCTCATTACCTACATAGACGAAGTTAAGACTGTTAGTGATTCAAATGTCGTGATTGTGGATGTCCGTTCACCGGCAAAATATGCCGCGGGGCACATACCGGGAGCGATAAATTTGCACTGGGAGCTTTTCAGAGCAGATAACGGTGTTCTGACTTCTTTGGAAAATGTGACCGGGCTCTTGGGAAAGCATGGAATAAGCCCGGATAACGGAGTAATTGTGTATAGTGATACATGCCAGACCTGTGGCGGACTTTCTGCATCTTCTTACATCTTCTGGACGCTCGAATACATCGGGCATGAAAACGTTTCGGTACTAGATGGCGGGTTTGATGCCTGGAATGCTACATATGGATGCACGAAGAACGTGACGCCAAGATCGCCAACCACATATTATAGCGCAAATGTAATGGAGGATAGATTTGCAGACACCGAGTGGGTTCAAAATAACCTTAATCGCACAACGGTTCAGATAGTGGATGCAAGAACGACAGAAGACTACAAGGCTCACCATATTGCGGGTGCAATCAACATAGAGTACGAAGAACTCTTTAGAGAGGGATACCGGCTGAAGGGCGCAGATGATCTGGAGTTTCTTATATCGCCAGTCGTGATCAAGAGATTGGATAAGAGCAAGGACACAGTCGTCTATTGCTGGTCTGGAGCGAGCTCGTCGTTCTTGTATTTTACATTGCGGTTGATGGGCTATCAAGTGCGGAATTATGATGGGTCATGGAATGTATGGTGTGAAACGAATGATGTGCTAACCATACCGATCTCAAATGTGTGTGTAGAACCGAGTTTTGCATATAAAGGGAGTACAGTGAAGATATATGCTGATGTTGAACTCAGGTCAGAAATGAAAGAAGAGTCAAAGGGGTCATTAGTTATTCACAGCGATGGAGAAGTCCCTTATAACCCTGGTTCGTTCTGCGCAGGTTGTAGCGGTGTCTATGCTGTCCCTCTATCTACTACCGGTATCTCTTTTGTACGGGCATACATACATAAAGAAGACGGAGCCAATGCGGAAACGATTGTTATGCACGATTATAATGGTGATGGGCGATATGAGGGCGAATGGCAGACATACTCCACAGAGGATGGAACATACTACATAGATATTGAAGCAACCGATGGAGAACTAACAAGAAAGATAGAGGATGCTGCAACGGTTGAAGTGGCGATAGAGACAGCAGGTCCTTAATTATTAACAAATAACCTATCCAATGCTTTGAACACTTCTTCGCTTTGTAGTCCTTTAGCAACAACGGGATATAGCAGTTCTACCTTTAAGTTAGGGGTCATACTCTAATTTGTTCCACAATCTAAAAAAACCACGAGATTTCACAAGAGTAACACAACACTTTTTCTTTTTTACAAAAAGAAAATTTAGCCTGTGCTAAAAGAGAAAGACATAAGTTCTTTTGGTAAAGCTTTTCTTTTTAAGAAAAGGTTTGTGAAAATCTGTGTAAC
>CAZOEM010000441.1:0-3020 GCA_964578735.1 uncultured Halobacteria archaeon
GCATTCTGTTTGGATATATTTATTATAAGACTAAAAGTCTCGTAGCACCTATTGTCCTGCACGGGGTCAATAATGTGGTGCTAGTAGCAATAATGCCGTACTTATTTATTTGATTTGATTTGATGAAAATAAATTATTGACACAGATTAACGCAGATTAACACAGATTTAAAGTAGTATATTGATTTCTTAACTTTGATTCTATGAACCCGTAAAAACTTAATAATCTTTTCGGGACTTTAGAGTAGCATCTGTGTAAATCTGTGAAATCTGTGTCTATGATGATTATCAAAACTTTTTGGGTAAACTATTTACTGGGGGTTCCCTAAATCCGTGTAAATCTGCGTCCTAAATTAAATATTTAGGTAGAAGTTATACCTTATATGCAACAATAAAAAAATGGCTGAATATGTTGCCCTCAGGGCTGATATAGACACGGTAAAGGATGCCGAGGTTCTCCCTGTGCTCCTTGCAATTCTCGATGAATACGAGCTCAAAGCTACTTTTTTCGTTACTACTGGCAAGGACAACCTTGCTAAGAACCTAAAAAATTATCGTAATCCGTTGACACTTATGAAAAGAATACCTCGATACGGATTAACCCCTATTTTGTATAGTTTGATTTCAAAGAGAGAGGTACAAGAATCCCGGAATCTCAACCTGATTTTGGATAAGGGGCACGAGCTGGGATTACATGGCTATGGCCATTACACCTGGCTGAATTATCTCGATTCGTTTACGGAAGAACAAATTAGCGATTTTATCGCGAATGGATGCGAAAGAATAGAAAAGGCATTTGGATTTTATCCTAAAGCTTTTGCAGCTCCGGGGTTCAAAACGAACACCAATTTTATCGCGGTTTTGGATGATTTCCGATTTACGTATTCAAGTGATTATAGAGGCGAAAAGGCATTTTATCCTGAGCTTAATGGTAAGCGAATGAAGACCCTACAAGTGCCTGTTAGTATGAAATCGTTTGGAGAACTGGAAGATGAAGGACTTGGGGATGACCAAATATACAAGGTAACCGCCGATGCCTTTAGCAGATTGGAGTTCTTAGTCATCTATTTGCATCCTTCTTATGAGCCAATATTCAAAAAAAAACTCCTTGAGCGTGTCTTGACCTATTTAGCGGAACATTCAAAAGTAGTCACGATGAGCCAAATAGCAGAGCAGATTAGGGGTGGATTAGTTTGAGAATCCTGCATATCTATGAACTTGGACCAATGGACGATAGCGCAATAGGAGGAATAGAAGTAGCACTGTTAGAATTATGCAAGGAACTTGTAACTATAGGACATGAAGTGACTATTCTGGCTGGAGCACGGGATACAGATGACGTGCGCTTCATTGACGGCGTCAAAATAATTCCGGTGGATTTTATTAACACAATGAGGCGAACCTGGAACTCCTATGGGCTATCCTTCCATAGACAGCTTCTGTTCCCTTTTGCTGCACTCAAACGCAAGCTTAAGCGATACGATGTCTATCATGGACACATATATATGAGTGGGCTTATAGCCAACTATCTTGCGAGAAAGAACAGAGCCATCGCAGTTAATACTATTCACGGCTCCTATTATCCTGTTTGGGACATGATAACAAACCCATTTAGGGCGAAATTTTATAAAACCGCAGAACGATTCTTAGCACCGGCACTTGCCAGGCAATCGCATTTACAGATACATACCGGCGGATATTTCGCTAAGCAGGTCTTAGCGTGGGGTGTTCCGGAAGATAAGGTGAAGGTTATCCACAACGGTGTCAATCTTGGTCAGTTCCATCCGGGTGTTGAGCCCCTTGCGCATGATCACTCCATTCCCATCTTGCTTACTGTGAGAAGACTGGTCAAGAAGAACGGGCTCGAATATCTGATTAGAGCACTGAAATATGTACTGATGGAAGAGCAATGTCGGTTGATGGTGGTTGGCGATGGTATAGAGCGGCGGAGATTAGAACTGCTCTCTGCGCATCTTGGTATCTCAGACTATGTGGAATTCACCGGTGCAGTACCGCACAATCTCCTACCCCGTTATCTTTCGCTTGCTGACATCGCTGTGCTCCCCAGCCTAATTGAGGCTTCGAGTCTATTTGCGTTCGAGGCAATGGCAATGGGCAAACCAATAATAGCTACGAGAGTGGGAGGGTTACCGGAAATACTGGGCGAAGGATGTTTGGTCTCGCCTATGGACGAGCGAGAATTAGCTGATAAAATCATACAACTATTACAGAATAAAAAGGAAAGGGCGAAATTGGGTAGGCAGGGTCAAGCTATTGCAGAAGAACACACGTGGGAAATCGTTGCAAGGCAGACTGCAGCCGAATATGAGCGAGTGTTACGATGAAGAGATGGGTGATGGGTGATGGGTGATGGGTGATGGGTGATGGGTGATGGGTGATGGGAGGAGATTGATGATATTTCAGACGTATAAGGATTTGGGAATATATAAAAAGGTGCGCAAATGAAATGAGCTATCAAATCACGACAAAAGGTAAAAAAATTGTGCTGTGGGTAATCATTTGCATCATGACTTCGGTATTTTTCTTCCGGGAATTTTGGGCTAACATAGGTACTCTACTCTCCCTTAGCTACCTTCAGCAACATGGTGTATATCCCTGGTTTGTGCTATTCCTGTGTCTGCTATGGCTATGGCAGAAAAGAGCGGAAATATCGGTGAAGATGTCTATCGAAAAGATTTGTGCCAGCTTGCCTTTTATTATCCTCGGCTTTGCCATGTTTGGACTAACGCTTTTGCTGCCGAGTGCGAGCAAGTTCATTGTTTTTCAATTGTTACTGGCTTGTATCGGTATATTCACCATCCTCTTTGGGGCGGCAGCCTACATACCGATCCTTCTCCTGGGTGTGTATGGTTTTACACTATTGTTTCCTATATTGATCACAAAGTTTGCAGAGGTACAATACTCAGTGGCAACCGTATGGGTAGTGGTATCAATATTGAAAGGTTTTGGCTATCAAATTCTGAGCCAGGGGCAAGTGATTCAATTTTACGGGCTTTCCGG
>CAZOEM010000442.1:0-3017 GCA_964578735.1 uncultured Halobacteria archaeon
CGATAAAATCCACACCTAAATCCATCGCTCTCTTAAAAGCCCTCATCGTGTTCTCCGGCTCTATGCCTGCACAGCCCCGGTGACCCAAGACGTTTACCATAAATTCATAATCGTTATGATACCTCATATAATGCTGGAGAATAAACCTTCAAATCCGGTTCTTTCGCATCTGCATATCCCTTTATCGTATACCAAAAGGTCCGCTCTGGTATCTGGTATCTCTCCATCCTCTCTTTTTTCCTATAATCCCCAGAACGCCATTCCTCCATGAATCGCCTGTGAAGTTCTGCAAGCTTTTCAGAGGTTCTGTCTATTATGCTATCTGTTAGACGATGAATATCATTTGCAGACTATTCTTCGCCATGATGGTTATATAAAGACCTTACCACGATCTCACATAAAAAGGTCTTTGTTTATTGTTCATGTTCTCGTTTTATCATGACTTTGATTGGAGTATCGTCAAAATAATAGAATTAATTTGACAATGTCAAATTAGCACGATTTTCAAAAATGTATTATGGAGGATAAAAGGGAGATGCTAGTGGACCATATAAGCGCAGGATTATCTCAAGATAACGTCCATAGGAAGGAATAGAATGAATTATCCGTTTATAATCATAACAATGAGATAACTATTAACCTGATAATCATAATGAGACATTGTCAAATTAATCCATATAATTATATAATTCCAAATATTTTATTATACAAATAACAAACTGAATACTCATAGGGAAACCATACTATGACCAGCCCCACTGTTTTCATTAGCTACAGTCACAAGGACGAAATCTGGAAAGACCGCTTAGTGACCCATTTTGGTGTACTACAACAGGAGAGTTTTCTCGATCTATGGGACGACCGCCGCATCGGTGCTGGTGAGGATTGGTATCAAAAGATTCAGGAAGCTATTGCCAGTGCTAGCGTGGCGGTTTTACTGGTCTCGGGCGATTTTCTCACCTCAAAATTCATTCTGAGTGAAGAGGTGCCTCACCTGCTGGAGCTCCGGGATAAAGAAGGGCTTCGCATATTCCCTGTTATCGTCAGACCATGTGCCTGGAAACGTGTCAAATGGCTTGCTCGAATGAATCCGAGGCCCAAGAGTGGCAAGCCCATCTCTAGCGGGGCTGAACATCAGATTGACGCTGATCTGGCGGCGATTGCCGATGAAGTTGCCGCTATAATCGAGAGTCAAACTTCTATAACTCAGTTGGAAATTTCTTCCATTGCGCCTGAAAAAATATCTATTCCAGAGTTGCAGTCCACCAATTCCACTCTATCAGGTCACGAAATGAAACCAAAGACTATGAGTGAGATCTCGATACTGCATCTGTCCGACATCCATTTTAAAAAGGACAAAGACGACGAGAACAAAACCTTTCGAAAAGATGTAAAAAAGAAAATGCTTGCTATAATAGAGGAGCATATATGCAGAAATAATTTAGATCTCGATTTCGTTGCAGTTACAGGCGACATTGCGTTTTCGGGGAAAGAATACAATGAGGCAAAAAGTTTCTTTGATGACCTTAAATCCATGTTGCCTGAAAAAACGGTCTTTCTCGCCGTCCCGGGAAATCATGATGTGGATAGAGATGAAGTACTCAATATTTTTTCGCTCCACCATATTGTTAAAAAACAGCAAACTGATGCTTTACTTGAAAATGAAAAGGCAATAAAGAGCAATATCAATGTCAAATTTGAATCATTCCGGCAATTTGTGCAAGAGTTAAATCCTGATCTCTACCGATTAGAAGACGATTACTTTTGGGTAAAGAACTTTGAGGATAAGAACGTCTCTTTTTTAGGTCTCAACAGTTGCTGGGCTTCCGAAAATGAGGATGATAAAAATAATATTGCCCTTGGTTATCCCCAGGTGATGAAAGCTCTTGATATGTCTACAACTACAAACAAAATACTTTTGATGCATCACCCTTTCGATTGGTTTTATGAGCAAGATTCTGGCAAATCCGAGGTGGAATTATCCAATAACTGTGGATTGGTGCTTCATGGACATATCCATACCGATAAGGCATTTGTGTTTAGAGACCCCACAAATTCGTATATTTGTCTCAGTGCTAATGCATCTTACACAAATAATAGAAATGGGCGGATAGGTTTTCAGTTCGTTCGTGTCGAGTTCCAGGAGAAAGGAGTGGCTGTGAAGGTCTGGCCTTATATTCTGGATGATAGGCGAAATGAATTTGTCCTGGATAGGGAGCGCTGGAAAAAGCAAGAAGGAGAGCGAAGCTTCTATCTTAGTACCTTTGAGTTCTCTTCCCGTGAGAGTACAGGAATAGAATCATCCATAGAACTACCCTTAAATATCCCATCGGAATACAAAGACTGGGTGAGAGAATTCTATTCGACAATTTCTTATGATCAGTTGGCGAAAAAAGGAGAAGTACTTCCTGTTCAACTACTCGAAGTCTACATTCCTCTTGAAACCGCCAACCCGCTTCATAAGACGGAAATGGAGCGAATGAATAAGGATCGTGAAGAAAAATCACGATTGGAACAGAAAGACGAGCTTGAAGGAAGAGCTGATTTGAAAGAGCCCGCAACAATAGACCTCGAGGTGCTTCTGGGGCGGGTAAATTGCATTCTTCTCCGCGGCAAGGCAGGTATGGGTAAGACCACCTTGATAAAACATCTTGCTAACACCATAGCCGAAGGCTCGTCACGAAGCTCACTTAAGGATCACCTCCCCGTGATGGTATTTCTAAAAGACCTCTGGCTCGTTTACCATGAAGAAGTGACGAAATCCAAACGAAAAATCACTTTTGAGCCGCTATTGGAAGCATACCTTGAAAAAACCAAATGCCCCCTCAAATGGGTGGTTATATCCTATTTCCTTCAACATGACAGGGCCTTGTTCATGTTCGATGGTCTGGACGAGATCCCGGAGGGAATTCGTGATGACCTTGTCGAACTCATCGCGGACTTCCAATTCGAGAACAAAGGTAACCGTTTTCTAATTACCGGGCGACCACATGGTATTGCCGGTAGACCGAATGAAC
>CAZOEM010000443.1:0-3016 GCA_964578735.1 uncultured Halobacteria archaeon
GTGAACAGACCTATTGTAGCCACATCATTACGGTATAAAGAACACCTCTCACCACGACCATTTACGACATACATATCCATATCTCCATCATTATCGTAATCTCCCCAAACAGCGCTACGAGAATGTCGAGAATCATTCGTACCTAAAGCGCCAGGGATCTCAACAAACCCCGCTCCTCCGTCGTTTCTGTATAGCTTGTTACTTTCCCAAAAAAGGGTCTGATATATGTCTAAATCACCATCATTATCATAATCAAACCATACAGTCGCTTTTCCTTGGTGAGAGTCATTAACTCCATATTCAGTTGCAACATCTGTAAAATCCATGTATGCACCTGTAATGGGAACATCCAGCGTTGACGTAAGCCTGGCATGACTTCCCATACGCCACACTAAGTCCCCCTGACTGGCGGTGGCATCAAGATTCTCGGCGGATACGCATCCAATACTTACACTTATAAATGTCAGCATCGAGAAAAGGATCGCTAATATCAATGTCTTTTGTGTTCCATATCTTACTCTTCTTTCGCTTTTCACTTTCTTCTTTTTCACGTCCTAAAAATTTTTATCGTTTGCTCCGAAGCCCCGTCCGCGCCACACCCGATTGAAATCGGGTGCATCCACGTTTGCCATGGGTATTTGTTTTATTTATGGGTTTCTTATTTCATGCGTTTTACGTACAATGCCCCGCGTGTTTGTGACGGATTTAAAGCCCAAATGTGTTCCTATTTAATCCCTTTTTTCCTTCTTATCCACTATAAACCCAAATTTCTGAACTGAACTGTCTGCCTTGAGTCTAACTTTTATTGTATCCCCTTCTACCCATGGTGTCCATATATCATTTTTTGTTCCGTCATATCGTGTAATCTCTGTATCATCTTTATCATAGATATACACACGGTCAAAATAAACTTCTGTCTCAAGCCTAGAGAAATGAATCCTTATCTGGCGTGCTTCCGGTTCTGTGATAGTCCATGTATTGTCATAAGATTTGGGGTAAGGATGAGAAGATCCGATAATATCTTTATCCTCTGCAATCACGGAATTAACTGCATTAACTGCTTCAAGGGCATCAATTCTGCCAAAACCATAGCGAAAATCGAAAACACCTGTGTAAGGTGGGTTCTTTCTACTTGTACGCATAAGAATGTCTCGTATCTCCTGTATTCCTAAATCATTCCCACTGTTTTTTCCAGCTTGCATCATCAGGGCTATCGTTCCAGTAACGGCTGGTGCTGCCATACTAGTTCCTGACATTTGTATAGCACCTTGGGATCGTGACCTAGCTGCCAAGATTGTATGCCCAGGGGCGCTCACCTCAGGTTTTTCTCTACCATCACGAGTTGGTCCAGCACTACTGAAGTAAGAAAGTTGTCGATTAGCATCTCTAGGATCGTATGAGCCGACCGCAATAGTATGTTTACCTGTTGAAATAGAACCCAGGGTATGGCATAACTTACTGCTATTTTGACTGAACATTGATGGTGATCCATCGTCACGTTCTATCCACGAATGGTAGAGACCATTGGTAATTCTGATAGGATGCAGAACAATTTGCCAGGTGCCAGCTCCAAAGTACTTTGAGATAAAGATGTCTATCATGTTATCATGGTTATTGGGATCATCTCGTCTATGTACTATGAAAAGAACGGGTATTCTGTCTTCAGTAACAAATTTGGCATTTTCCCCTAGAGCTACCTTACCAATGGAGTTTCCCGCAGGGTCGATTATTTCAATTTCCAGCTCATCTTCACCACTGTACCAAACTTCTAGTTCATTATCTGTAAAGTCGTTTAAACCAATCTCCCATTCCAGTGTAACTGGGCTACCTTGATCCATCTTACCGCAACTGTGTATCCTATCCGCATAGGAGTTCGATGCAGCAATTACAATGGCACGGTTATTGCTTTCTAATAATAGTTGATCCAAATATTGTTCGACTAGAGTTGTACCATCATGGGGTCCACCGTTGGTCCCGAGGCTGATATTGACTGTTGCAGGTCGATTTAAATCTCTTGCCTTCTCAAAAATATAGTTAACGCCTTCAATAAGCTTGACCGAATCACCGAATGTGCTATTAAGAATATCTGGACTTTCCCAATCTATATCGTTAATGTTCGCATCCACAAAAATTATATCTGCTTTTGGTGCAACACCTGGTCCGTAAGTGCCAGTAGCACTACCGTTCCCAACTGCTATGTCCATTACATGAGTCCCATGACATCCAGGCTCCAAATCATATTCTAATTTTTTATATGGTTGCACTTCATTTAAGGCACTATCAATATCTGCTTTATTGAACTCACGACCGTATTCATAACCAGCAGGACTTTTTGGGTGATGCTCACAACTTTGGTCCCATAGGTATAAAATGCGTGATGTACCATCTTCATTGCGAAAATTATTGTGTCTGAAGTCGCATCCCAGGTCAACGATTCCTACGATAATACCGCTTCCATCAAGGTCCCTCGGAGGTATCGAAGTTTGATTAGCATGGATCTCAGGTACGGCACGGCTAAGCTGTTTCCTTACAGGAACAGATGCCTTCATGCTTAAAACATTTTTGTGTTTCCTAACTTGTTCTATCTTAGAAAGAGGGACACTACCTGTAACCAACCGTCCCACCACAGTACGGACTGAAAGCCCCTCTATTGGTAAATTTGGATCCTCTACCCTAACAATAACATCGGTAATTTCTTCCCCAATTTCCGATGTCGCCACCAGCCCGGGTCGGAATTCGGCACTATCTCGAAAATTCTGTTCTATCCGCTGCAGTTTCGGATCCATATTTGGATTTATGCCGGTTTCCTTATTAATTTCTAACTTTTGTTTCTTTTTCTCATTTGTCATATTTTTACCCCCCCCCCCCCCCCTTTTTTTTACACATTATACATACCTATCTTGACTGTTTATAAAAGTTGACTAGTATAAAAGCTTTTCGATTTTTTCTATTTTTGATGCTTCCCTCCAAAAAGTTTGTTATAAAGCGATATGTACCATGTTTTGTGCGCTCTAAG
>CAZOEM010000444.1:0-3015 GCA_964578735.1 uncultured Halobacteria archaeon
AAAAATCATTGGAAAATGATACCGTTCTGGTAAATTAATATTCGTGAGTTCCCTAAAGCAAATACCTCTACAACTTCTCGCTAACAACCGACCGCTATTTTGATTTATAAACAAGGTTCTCGGTTTTCAATACGTAACTGTTATGTTAAATGAGGTACTGTCCTAAGTTTCATGATCCATCTTAAACATCAAAAGCTCATTCCACGTACACTGTTTCGATCTCTTCATCTTCTAAACTGCCGAATATTATGGTTTTCGTCTTGTTAACGATTTCTTTGATTCTTCATAATTCTTCGATTGTGAAATCAAAGAGTTCTAATGATAGTTCTATAATGTTACCGATTTGCAACGAAATCAACGAAGAAGTGTCTGATGGCAACAATCTTAGTCCGCACCTAATACGCGCACTAAAGGACTGCAAATATATATCGCTATTAATGCAAGAATAACAACTGCTGGATAAACGAACTGCAAAGAGAATATATAGAATATGAATAGCGTGATAAAAACTAGTCCTACTGGTATTACTATCCGCATATCCTTTATATTCCTATATCTTATTCTGCTGGTCATTAAAATGCATAGAACGCACATTAAACCGATCAGAATAAAAGAGCAGGTATAAGGTGAAAGAGGAATCTCAACAGCCAGGAGCATAAAGGAAGCCAAAAAAATCGCGCCTCCGGTAATAGGGAAACCCACAAAATCACTTTTCCCTTCTTCTTGTTCGCTTTCTAAGCTCGCGTTTGCGTCGAACCTCGCAAGTCTTAACAGTCCACATATCACATACGCACCGCAGAAAGCCAACACAACCTCAAGATACATATAGCTAACCCGTAAATAATTCGTGAGCAGAGCATAAGCAACAATTGCTGGTGCGACACCAAAGGAAGTCATATCGGCAAGGGAATCGAGATACCTGCCTATGGGTGAGCACTCTATCGTTCTCGCTACCATACCGTCTAATCCATCAATAACCGCAGCTACGAGAATCAATACAACTGCGTTTTTTATCGTCACGTCACTTACGTCTGTAAACACAAATACTATGGCTGTGAAGCCTAATAATGCATTAACAATAGAAAGCAAATCAGGCAGTTTTATTAGCTTTAAAATACTTTCTGAGTTTATAGTGCTATCGTTGTCGGACCCCATACTTTTTCCTTTCTTTTTCCTTTGGATAAGCTGCCCCCAAATAAATGAAACGATCTAATCGCCTGTTAAATCCACTCCATACCCCCTCTCTTTCTTTCACAGCCTCAAGCATCTGCTGCTGGCTGAATTCATTGAGCCGCGCATCAAGCATATCAGCAAGAAATAACGCCTCCGCTTCTGCAAACAGAGGCTTTACCGGAGAGCCCCATTCACTATAATTATGATGACTCAAGAGGAGATGCAGCAATCTAAGCTCGAGCTCTTTCGGAAATCCCTCTATCGCCCTTATTCTTTCCTCCACCATTTGATAGCCTAACACGATATGATTCACAAGCCCCCCCTCATCGGTTACATCAATACGGAAATCAAATACATAAGCCGCTGTTTTTCCTATGTCGTGCAAAATAGCACCTGTAAGCAGCAAATCCCGGTCTAGTTCCGGATATAGCTTGATGATAGTCTTGCACAGCACCATAACCGATTGAGTATGCTCTAACAGACCACCGATGTAATTATGATGGTGAATTTTAGCTGCAGGCGCATCTTTAAAACTATCTATAAACTCCGGGTCATTGAGAAAAGAGAAGACTACCGCCTTAAGGTATTCATTTTCCATACTCCCTGCTGTTTTTACTATCTCGCCAAATATCAACTCTATTTTTTTCGATGTCCGAGGCAGATATTCGGAAATGCCGTCGGCGCTTTTTTTAACGCCTTCGAGCGCGAAGATCAACTGTAAACGGCCTTTAAAGGATTCCACGACACCCATTATATGTATGACCTCGCCCGGTTCAAACATAGCGCCCGTTTCTTCTGCTCTCTCCCAGCACTTTGCCCATATACTGCCCGTGCTATCACCGAATTTCACCTCCAGGTAGTAGCCCGCCTTTGAGACAAATTCTTTTAGCTCCTTCTCCTGCACCAGAAGGGTCGTATCAACTGAGTCGCCCACCTTCAAATCCTTTACCTTTTTTTGTTCACTCATCTTTTCCCTGTCTTCAAGTATGAAATAAAATTTTTATGCGATCTCAGCCCTGTTCCAATTCCCGCATCATATCGGCCATAGAATATATCTCGCTTCTTTCTTTCGCGCTAATCCATTCAATGGCTTTTATTGCGCCTTGTGCAAAAGCCTCTCGGCTATGTGCGCGGTGTGTGATCTCCAGTCGTTCTCCTTTGCCCGCATATAACACTGTGTGTTCACCAACGATGTCACCCGCCCGAACGGCATGTATGCCAATTTCATCATCCGTTCTCTCGCCTGTTATACCATGCCGACCATAAACGAACGTCGTTTCACCTTTTACGTAATCGGCGAGTATTTCAGCGGCTTTTACCGCCGTGCCACTGGGAGCATCCTTTTTATGCGAGTGATGCATCTCTATAATCTCCATGTGATACTGATATGCCTGAAGATGCTTTGCTGCCGCGGCAATCAAGTTCCAGAAGACATTTACACCGATAGAGAAGTTAGGGGAGATAATAGCCGGGACATTACCCTTGATAGCGCGTTCTAGCTCTTGGAACTGTTCATCGGAAAAGCCGGTTGTGCCAAGAACGAGCTTTACGTTATTACGTGCGGCAACTTTAACATTTTCCACTGCGGCTGCGGCATTTGTAAAATCCACGAATACATCGGGCTTAACTTCCTTTAACACCTTGTCCATCGAGTCAGGACTTGAAATTTCTATACCCTGTGCTATCTCTTCACCCACGTCATGAATGTCAAAACCCGCTACCAGTGCCATATCCTCGCTTTCTAAGATGCTACTTACCACTTGTCCACTCATTCGCCCTTTTACTCCTGCTACTGCCACCTTTATTCTCATGTTTAAACCATTACTTCTACCACTTTATAAA
>CAZOEM010000445.1:0-3011 GCA_964578735.1 uncultured Halobacteria archaeon
TTAAAGTTGTTTAATTTAATCCGTTGCTATAACCTATAATGGCCGAAAGTCATGTCTTAAAGAATTGTGTAAGGATTATAAGAAAATGAGTGGTAAGGAGGTTCGTGCAATTCAAGAAATTGAGGAGAGAATCAGACCATGAAAGTGGATAAATACAAAACACAAAGGAGACTGTTAGAATGCGCATCCTCATAAATACCAATATATTCATCTACCGAGAGAATTCCCACATCATTCCCAGCAATCTCCAATCTCTTCTAAAAACATTAAATGATTTAGTAGTACAAATTTTGGTTCATCCTCTAGCGGCACGCGAACTCGAAAGTGATAAGAATCAGAAAAGAAGGGCGATCACCCTATCAAAAATTAAAACATATCCTATTTTAGATAATCCACCCCATTTAGAAAATGATCAACAGTTTCGCACTATTATTGCTCGAACAAATAATGCTCACGAACTCGTGGATAACAACTTGCTGTATTGTGTTTATAAAAATGCAGTTGATTTTCTGATAACCGAAGACAGAGGTATCCATCGAAAATCATACAGATTGGGTATATCAGATAGAGTATTTGACATAGATGAAGCATTGGAGTACTTCAAGAAACAGCTTTCAGTTGAAAAAGTACCAAAACCACCGGCATTAAACTATGTCCCGGTCCACAATTTGGATATAAACGACCCTATATTTACTTCGCTCAGAGAGGAGTACATCGAATTTATAGATTGGTGGGAAAAAATATCGCGGGAAGGTCGAAAAGCATGGGTCTATTTTAAAGATAATAGATTGGGTGCAATCTTAATATACAAAATTGAAGATGAAGCTATTGCCTCTAACCCGCCATTGCCGAAAAAAAGAAGATTGAAAATTTCTACCTTTAAAGTGACTTACACCGGCTACAAAATAGGCGAACTGTTCATAAAAATTTCTACAATGTTTGCTATCAACAATAATACTGATGAATTATATCTTACACATTTTACAAAACCCGATGATTATCTCGTTGAATTAATTGAGAAGTTTGGATTCTATAAACTAGCAGAGAAAAACGAAGAGGATATATTTATCAAAACGATAGTGCCAGACGAAAAGACGAAAGACCCGCTTAAGATTTCCAGCAAGTTTTATCCAAGCTTTTACGATGGCGCTAGGGTTGAAAAATTCATTGTACCTATACGCCCAGTGTATCATAACAGATTGTTTACTGATTATCAACCCAGACAGACCACTTTACAGGAGTTTGAAGGGGAACTTATAATCGAAGGCAATACAATCAAAAAAGCATATCTCTCCCATTCGCGAATTACAAAAATGTCCAAAGGAGATATTCTGCTATTCTATCGCTCGGTTGATGAAAGAAGGATAACATCCTTGGGAGTTATAGAGCGAGTATATCATGACACTAAAAATCCTGATGAAATCATTCGTTATGTCGGTAAAAGAAGCGTTTACACCAAAAAAGAAATTGACGAGATAGCAAAAAAACCTACAAAAGTAATTCTATTCAAACAAAATTTCCATCTTGGAAATCCTCTCGCACTTGATTACTTGAAAACGAATAGTATCCTCGATGGGGCTCCACAATCAATCGTTAGAATTCCTCACAAAAAGTATTTGCTGATAAAAAGAGGCGGTGGTATAAATGAACGTTTTACTGTCAATTAGACCCAAGTATATTGAAGAAATAATTAAGGGAAACAAAAGATACGAGTTTAGAAAGTTTATCTTCAAGAAGGACGTTGACAAAGTATGGATCTATGCCACATCACCAACAAAAAAAATTGTTGGCACATTTGTAATAGGGGAAATAACAAAAGACACGCCCGATAATCTCTGGAATAAATTTAATGGCCTTTCCGGATTGACCGAACAAGAATTTTTCGATTACTTTTCTGGAATAAAAGAGGGGTTCGCTATTGAACTTAAGTATCTGAAGTTATTTAAAGTTCCTATTGATCCTAAAGTAGTTTTTCCCGATTTTATTCCCCCTCAATCTTTCTATTATTTTGACGACACTTTAACCAAAGTCAAATGAAAATGGGAACATGAAGGACATAATAAGCGTCCGTGAATTATCGGACTGGAAAATAGAAAAGTTGAAGAAGGGAAAAGGCTGCAAGGACTTCAGACCAGTAGAATGCACAGATTGTGACTTTAAAGGCACTTTTCAGCGGAGACTCTTCCTCCTTGAAGATATCAATGTCGAAAGTGGTGAGGAAGACTAAGACTGAATATGAAAACAACTCGTGAGTGGAATGAATGGAGCTTTAGGAATGCGATATCCGTTTAAAGGAGATGGTACATATGGAAACTTATATCAAACACGTTAAAACTATTGTAGAGGCATTAGGTATAGAAAAAGAGCCGGTCGGGATAAAGTACACAGACGAAGACCCGGCAGTTAAAATCGAAGCGGGAAACTATACCGTATGTGGCGCGATACTGGCGGCATCTAAGGGTAAAATCATACTGCTTTCAGAGGATAGATGTGCCTGACCCGGCGGAAAGACCCATCTTGGTCTCACCCAGAAGAGAGAGATACCATGGAAGATGCTTGTTGAAGAGATGAGAGGCTCGCTTTGCTGGAGCATGATTACCTATCCTCTCGTATCAGGGAAGTTCAACGTCTCAGGGGGGGGACATAAGTGCAAGGAGGATGGAATGGTGGGACCTGAATATTATGGTTGCATCAATTCCGTGGGAGCGGATAAGAGATATTGCAGAAGCAGTTGAGTTCAGCACCGCAGGAAGGGCAAAGCCGTCTGAGAAGTTTGAACGGATGACTGAGAGGATGAAGTCGAAAAGATAATTCTAGTAATGAAAAATAGTAAGACTTCACACAATCTTCAACAAAAATTCGTCTTTACTTATCGGCAGGAGCTTTACCGATGATTTCTTCGACACTATTTGTGATAGCGCCCTAGGAAAACGAATCATGTAATCCCTGCCATCAAAAACTATCTTCATATCTTCTGCTTCCCTCTCGTCGAGATGCCTTAGTGCAAATTC
>CAZOEM010000446.1:0-3006 GCA_964578735.1 uncultured Halobacteria archaeon
GTTATAATAATTAATTCCTGGCGAACGCAGAGTCATAATTTATATCCCTTAAATCTGTGTAAATCCGCGTCTTAAATAGGCAGAAGTCATACTTTATATACCTTAAAAAGCGGCATTATATTCAGACTATCATCAGGTTTTAAGGGAAATGTATTGATTATTAAGCCCCCTCTTATAATAAGCTTTTTAAGGAAGAGATTGACATCGCTATTGATACTCTTCGGGAATCAATTTCAGTTAGCCGCTCTTAATTCTCTCCATTCGTTCTTTTTTCTTATCTTTTATCTCCAGCCGATTCTCTTCAAGCACCTGGGCAGCTTTTAGAAATAAAATTTTATTTGACTCTACATCATGAGTAACCACTGCACCAGCACCTATTACCGAATTGAATCCAATCCTTACACCAGGCATGATTGATGAATTGACCCCAACTTTGCAGTTGTTAGCCATTATGCATCCTAATTTATCCAATCCCGTATCAATCTGCACACCCTCTATTTTTATCGGAATATTCTTTTCATCGAATCTGAAATTGGCTGTCACAGCACCAGAACCAAAAGAGCAGCCATTACCGATTATGCTGTCGCCGATATAATTTGTATGGAACCAGCATTCATCGCCGATGTACGCATTCTTTATCTCCGTAGAATAGCCGACGACACTCATATCACCAATGTGAGAGCCGCGAATCAGTGAGTTGTTCCCGATAACAGAGTCCTGTCCGATATACGTAGGACCCTTTATTACAACATTATCAAATATCTTTACGCCTTCTTCTAAGATGACATTCCCTTCTATCTTTGCGCTTTCAGGGATATGCACATCATTTATGTCCTGTTTATCTATCTTATTCAAAAAATATGCCATCGCATTGAGAATATGCCAGGGATATTTAATTGCAGTCCAGAAACCATTGTATTTAATGACGCGGAAATCAAAACCCGCCCTTATCATTCGATCCATCGCTCGCTCATAAACATCGTCTCGTTCACTCTCTGTTTCTTCTAAATAGCCAATAAGTTCATCAGTGCGCCGGTGGAGATGAACCACAATATTTATCAGATTGCTAGGTTCTTTTCCTTCTCCTGGCTTTTCTATGATGCCTTTCATCTTTCCTTCTTCCACCGAGAGATACCCGCCAGGGAAGTATCTATTCACCTTATAGCCAAGAATATTCGAGTCTCCCCCGCTCTTAGTTAAAATCTTCTCATAAGCGGCGGGCTCAAGAACGTCATTTGGATTTATGATAAGAATATCTTTCCCGCTAATGAAGTCCTTCGCACAGAGCACAGCATCAGCCATACCTTTCGGGTGTTCCTGTATGGCATATTCGGAGTCTTCGCCACAGAGTTCTTTCAATCTTCCAATATTAGATTGATTACCTAAAAAAACAAAATCTTCTTCCTTGAAACCCTGCGCCTTCAAATGAGCAATATGATGCAAGATCAACTCTTTCCCGATGAACGTGAAGAAAAATTTATCCTCTTCAAGGGGGTGCATCCGTTTTCCTATTCCCCCACACAAGAAAAGTATCTTCATCGCACCTCACTCTTAGCCAGCTTTACAACTTCTTTTCCTATACTCATCAGTCTTTCGAGCTCGCCTTGATCTTCTGACTCGACAATAACCCTTATAAGCGGTTGCGTTCCACTTGCCCTTATCAATATCGAAGAATTCCCAAAATCTAATCTTAGACCATCGAGGGAATTGAGGCGGTGATCTGGAAAGGCATATAAGTGATCACGAACTTGGTCCACGATCTGGTATTTTAGCTGGTCATTGACATCAACACCCGCCTTATCGAAGTATAGCGGTGGCATCGTATAAAAGAACTCTCGAATCTCTCTGACACGCTCAATATTAGCCAATAGATAGAGAGCAGCAAAAATGCTGTCGGGATAGTAGCCCATCTCAGGCATGATGTAGACGCCTACCTGTTCAACGCCGATCGACGCCCCAGCCTCTTTTAACCCATGCCCCACATATCCATCTCCTACTTTGCCTCTTATCACCTCGCCGCCTAAATCTTCGATTACATAATCCAATAAACGGCCTGTTTCTACCGTTGTTACTACTTTCTTATTCCTTCTTTCCTCACCGGACATCTTCAATCGAGAGATGAAAGAAATCGCCTCAGTATAGCCAATAAAACCCTGCTTATCACAAAAAACAACCCTGTCGGCATCGCCATCAAAACAGACAGCAATGTCAGCATTTTCTTCTCGTAGATATGAAATTGTCTCTTTTAGTGTTTCCGCAGTTGGTTCCGGGCTTCTATTGGGGAATAATCCATCAGGGTTGTCGTTTATTGGGAGAACATCCAAACCAGCTCTTTTAAAGATCGTGGTTGCATAACCCGAAGCGGCGCCATTTCCGGGGTCAACTATTACCTTGAAATGCCTTTTTATTTTTATCCTTTTCAAAAGTTCGTCAGCGTACGCCTTTTTTGCTTCATAATCCAATTTTAGCGTGCCAATTTTATCCCATGTGGGCGTCCTGTATGCGTTCCTGATCAATGCATCTTCAATTATCTCTTCATCATGCGTGGTATAAGCCATGCCATCACGCCAGAGCTTTATACCATTATATTCCGGTGGATTATGTGATGCCGTGATCATCACGCCGGTATCATAATTTGGGTGTTTGGTTAAGAATGCAAGCACCGGCGTAGGAGCGATGCCGATATCCACAGCATTCACGTTACACGTTAATAAACCGGATATAAGTGCGCTTTTTATGAGGTCCTTTGTCACCCTGGTGTCGGTAGCTATGGCAATGTTCGATTTCTCAGGAAGAGCGGAGGCAATAGCTTTCCCCAGGTTAAGGCAGAACTCTGGTGTTATTCTTTCAAAGACTTTACCTCTTATCCCACTTGTTCCAAACAATCTCATAAGCTATCACATGTTAATAGACTGTGAAGAGATATACATTAATTATAAAAGGGGATAATAAACAGGCAATTCGAATTTAATTTTTTAGGGGGTAGATAAGGCACAAAATCAACTT
>CAZOEM010000447.1:0-3001 GCA_964578735.1 uncultured Halobacteria archaeon
AATGCAGGCATTGGTATACAAATCGCGTTATCCTCGAATATCACTGTAAAAAACAACACTTGCTCTTCAAACAGTAGGTGTGGCATCTCGCTCTTCTGGGATTCAAACAACAACAGTATCTATCTTAACAACTTCATAAACAACGCGAACAACGTTCATTCTTATGAATCGACCAACTTATGGCGCTCTGATGAAAAAATAGCCTATACATACAACGAAACGAGGTATATAAACTACCTCGGTAACTATTGGGACGATTACACCGGAACAGATGCAGACGGAGATGGTATAGGTGATACTCCTTACAACATAGACAAGGACAGAGACTTTTATCCCCTGATGGAGCCGTGGGAAAACTACTTTGTAATGGTCGAATGTCAAGAAAACAAATTATTGACTCAGATTAACACGGATTGACACAGATGAAAAGATCAACAATATCACTCTTATTTAGAAAGTCCGCGTAGATCAGTGTAAATCCGTGTCCTTAATAGAATGTAGTTATACTTAAAAGTATATACGATGAAAAACAGAACAATTTGTAAATTATTGGTGATTTCAATTACCTTAGCGATACTTGCAAGTGCTGTTGCAATTGGCGCCAATACAAATGCATCACCACTAATGCAGACTCTGGAGCTCTTTAACCCCTCTCCAGCCCACATATTGATTACCGAGGTATATTATGATACTTATGTGAAAGGTGATACCGATGGTGAATTCATAAGGATACACAACCCCACCAATAGTTCAATCAATATCAGTGGCTGGCAGCTAACCGATAACGAAGGTGTTATTACGTTCCCATGCCGAACAATTATAAATGCTGGCGATAGCCGGTACCTCGCATATAACGCAACAGCGTTCTATGAGGCGATGCAGATGAAACCTGATTTTGAGTATGGCGTTGATTTCGATCCTACTGTGCTCGAGATGACAAAGACTCGTAATGGTATAAAATTGCATAATAACGGTGATGAACTGATCCTGATGGACAATAAAGATAAAGAGATAGATGTCGTGATTTATGGCAACTCCAATTACAAAGGTGCTGGATGGTCTGGCCCGGCAGTAAAGGACGTGAAATATGGCGTAGTCTTAGAACGGAACAGAACCGAACCGAGACGGGAATACGAAGACACCGACTCTGCATCCGATTGGGACGATTTTCGGGTCTATGTAGTCGGGTAATCGCACTTCCCCTATGCGACATTTGATTTTAACGGAACGTTAACGCTATTTACCTCACCGGACAGTAGTTTTAAAGTGATCTCAACTGCGATAGAGAACGCAAAAGAAACAATCTATTTGAATGTCTACCAATTCCACAATTTCTACTTGATGGATCATATCATCAATGCAACAAAGAGCGGTATTGAGGTAAAAGTCATGTTAGAGGGCGATCCGGTAGGGGGAATTGGAGACGAAGAGCGGTATATTGCAGAGCAAATAGTGAATACCGGCGGCGAGGTCAGATACATGATAAATGACAAAGCTAATGGCATATACGATAGATATACGTTCAATCACGCAAAGTATGCGATCCTAGATAACCGATTGACAATTGTAACGACCGAGAACTGGAAGAATACTGGCGTGCCGGTCAATAACAGCTTTGGTAACAGCGGTTGGGGCGTCATTATAAATAATACGGATGTAACAGACTATTTCAGCGATGTTTTCTTCGACGATTGGAAGCCGGAGAGCTGGGACAGTTTCCCCTTTACGTCCGGACATCCCATCTACGGTGGTCCGTCTCCGGGTTTTGAACCAAATCGCACAATTATATTGGGCAATTACACACATCCTTTTGATAGCGTAAAACTCAGTGGTGAATTCAGCGTTTCACCTGTTTTAGCACCTGATACATCGCTAATGGAGACAGAGTCGATTATCGGCATGCTAAAAGGCGCAAAAGAATCGGTTTACGTACAGCAACTGTATGTATACAGGGATTGGAACTCATATACAGATAATAAGAATCCATTTTTGGACGCTGCAATCAACGCAGCAAGACGCGGCTGCGATGTCAAGATTCTGCTCAATCCAACTTACAGCTATGAGACTAACGAGGCAACAATCGAGTATCTACGGGCGATAGCAGCAAATGAAGGTCTGAACATGACCGCGAAATTTGCCGATAGTGAACGTACTGGTCTCAACAAGACATATAACAAGGGCGTGATTATTGATAATGACGCGCTAGGCGAATATTATACGGATGTGTTCATATATGATAGGAATAGCACGAATATTCAACCGCCAATCGTGACAACAGTATCACTAAAAACCATCTTTTGAGCACCACGCAATCCGGCACAGTCTAAAAAAGTAATTATTTATCACCGCCGAGAGCGCAGAGATCACAGAGTTTAAAGATGTGCTCAATCATTGCTTATGTTTTCTGATGCCTCTGCGTGCTCCCATCTGGTAAAAGAGAGCAGATAGCTTTTTGAGATAAAGTGGGGGAACGCTGAGCTACCGAGAAGCAGAGGAGCTATTATCTGCGCTTAGTGATAAGGCAAAGCTTGTCGAATGACCTGTAAGCCACTTAATTAGCTCTCTTCATCAGCTAACAATTTTGTTGGGCAACGCTTATGTTGTTTTATGTTTCTGTTATATATCGGTCTTGTTGATAAAAATATTGAGACGATAAGGAATGAAAATCTTGATGACAGGCGGTGGAGGGCAAAACATATTGAAAAGCATAAAGGAGACATAAGTGATACTTTGGCGGATATAAGTAATATAAGGGCGTTAGGATGGACGCTTAAGACAGATATTGATGAAAGATTAGAAAAATAGTATCCTCTCCAAATTAAAGGGTAACTCAAAAATCGCAAATATACAGAACCATCGAGGATGCCATCATTTTTGGTAGATACTCTACGCATAAAAGTTTTATTATACCCCGATTTCAACTAGAATATATATACCAGTAGAGTATAAGGTATTACCATGACCCTATCACAAATCGCGGAAACGTTAAAGCATCTAAATA
>CAZOEM010000448.1:0-2983 GCA_964578735.1 uncultured Halobacteria archaeon
TCTTGCTGAAGTTCAAGGAACTCAAAGAGACTTTCGGTGACGGTAAGCTGATTAAGTCTGTCGAGGACTTGATGCTTGCTGCTATTCTGAAGAATTATGTGAAATATGATTTTGTAGTTGGGAACCCGCCGTATGTGAATATCAAAAAGTTATCAGAAGATTACAAGAAATATCTAAGAAACCTGTACACATCCGCTCGTGAAATGTTTGATCTTTATGTTATCTTTACTGAGCTGGGTCTCAAGAAACTTGTAAATGGTGGAAAGTTTGGGTATATAGTTCCAAGTAAGTTTCTTGTGGCCAAGTATGGAAAAGCCCTGAGGGATTTTATCCTTGATTATTCGATCATTGTTCAATTGGTGGATATCTCATTTGTCAAAGTCTTTGCAGATTCTACACCTTATCCCGTAATTACTCTCTTTGAACAAAATAACGACACAATAAAGAGATCAAATAATACTATTATGGTTTTCGAGGCAAGAAAGAATGATGCCATTGTTTTGGATGATATAAAGAACTTTTTGTACTCTAAACAGTTACCGAGTGATAGCAGTATTCGTACATTTGAAATACCCCAAAAAGATTCAGTGAGAATATAGACCACATTTTTGATATGAACGTCTCAGAGGATCTGAGTCTCGTTATTGAGAATTTGGAGAAAATAAGTGTTCCTTTGAAAAGGATTTGTGATGTTCTTGTGGGCATACAAACCAAAGAAACTGCGAGAGGTGCGTCCAAGAAAGATATTATTATAGATAAAAACCAATACGAATCTCTGGATGAAAATCAAAGACAAATTTACAAAAAGAAACTGGATGGATATAACATCGACAGGTATAGAATCTCATGGGACAGGAAGTTCGTTAAATATGAAAGGAAATTATTGTATAACTCTCCTCCCGAAGAAGTGTTTAAAAAGGCGAAGATACTTGTTCGAGATATAAGTATCTATCCCAGTGCAACACTCGATGAGCAGCAATATTATTGCTTTGATACAATATATCTTGTGGCGCCTATAGAGGCGAGTATTGACCTCAGGCCGATTCTTGGCATTTTGAACTCTAACATCATCCACTTTTATTATGCCAGTAGATTTAGTCCTGCTCATGTTGGAGGAGGCTATCTTAGATTCAGGAAACCATTTGTTGAAAAACTCCCAATCCACCTTCCTCAAACTTCTGAAGAGCAAAACATTGCAGACGAAATAACGAAGAAGGTCGAGCAAATCTTGGAAAATGTAAAGATTGAACAGCAAATCGAGAATTTTCCAGACGAATACATTCAAGAATACCGTAGCAGAGGCGAGGAGTTTGACTCTACAAATATTACTTTCAAATCAAACCACAAGGCGCTTGAGCCCGTAATAGAAGAAGACACCACCGGTAGAGGCTACAACATCGTTTTTGGCAAAAGAGAAAAGCCCGTTTTTGTCGATTCCGCAGCAAAAGCAGATTATGTTGTTACCGCGCTAAAAGGAACGAGAACAAAGAAAGACGATAAGAAGCAGGTACTCATTCCAAAGAGCGATGCAATTGTAGAAGAGATTCTGAATAAATTGGAGGGCAATAAAGCACAGATAAAATCGCCTTCTGTTGCAGAACTCGAGGACGCGATAAACAAGCTTGTTTACACGTTGTACGGCTTAAACGAAAAGGATGTAGAGGTTATAGATGATTTCTTGAGGCGGTTTTAGCATGGTTCAAACAAAATACCGGACGATAGTTTCAGTTTTTGCTGTGACAAAGGAGTCCCGTTCATTGTACAACTCCGCAATTTTTCAGAATATCACCTATCCTATCCCTCCTGTATTGTGGCTTTAATGAAGCTACCACCTGAACAATTTTTCCATCGTCTACAACTCCGAAATAATCTCTGACGAACAGGGCGGTAGTGATTATTGAAAGTTCGGTAGCGTTGAAAACACCATATTTTTCGGCTATTCTATTTATCACTGCTTTTTCCTCCTCATCCAGGAGCCGTTCCAGAGACGTATCTTTTGGTTTTATGAAATATCCCCTATTCTGCACCCAAACTATCTCCACTGCGCCTATATCCTCTGCGAAATTTAGTTCGATAAATGCCTGCGCTGAATAGGGTCCGTAATGATACATAGAGTAATCAAAATCAACAACACCCTCTCGTGTAAGCAGAAAAAGCAGTTTTTGGATAACTGTTTTACCTACCTGCTTGTCGGGATATTTTTCACTTATTGTTTTAACCAGGTGTGTTATAAAAGCTGGCCCTTTAAAGATGCTCTCCCTCATTACTCGCTCCCTTTATCACTTTTTCTGCATTTTCTCTATCTTTTGGTTTTATATATAATCTTATTTGTCTTGATATGCCTAAGTTTTTAACTATTCTTGAATATTTTAAAATAGGAGTTGTGCTTTTATCCCGTCCTATTATCATTATCTCTTCCCTGCCTCTTTCATCTTTATTTAATTTATACCAAACATTCATTGCCATATCTTCCAAATACCAAATCTCTTCGGAATCAAGTTTAGCTTTTATTTTGTTCAACATCTCTTCATCATCTAATGTTGGAAACTCCCCTGTTTCATAAACTCTCCTTAAATGATTTCTTGTCATAATTGAATTACACCAGAAATTATCATTTTTATTCTTCTCAATCTCTGGAATATGGGGTGGTCTATTATCTCCTTTTCCCACCCGTTAAATTTTATGAAGCCATAAACAGGGTCTCTTATTTCATATTCTTTCATACCCTCACCTTTTCCTATATATGACCATAACAACTATTTGATATTTCACATCCCTTATCCTTATACAGGTCTTACTTTATAAATCCTTTGTAACTACTCACCCACTACAAATTTATTGCTGATAAGACTTTATATTATCCATCCCAATAGTTGTAAATAAAACGTTTCGATTGATGGAGTGACTATGCGATGATTATACCTACCCGTGATGAAATTCGTGCAGCCTATCAGCAAGGAGAAGAGGCGATTATTCAACTTGT
>CAZOEM010000449.1:0-2982 GCA_964578735.1 uncultured Halobacteria archaeon
TTTTGTCCACTGCATCGTCTACACCAACCATATCAAGCACCTTAGATATGATTTTCCCCGCAATACGCCCTGCGAACCATCCTATTATCAAGATTATTATTGCAGCAATTGTCTTGGGTAGATACTCGACCATTGTTCTGGTAGCATCGGCAAGACTTGTTTGTATTATTTCTATCATTTTTTATCACCTCCCTTTTTGTTTATTTGGCAAGTATGTCATTGCATCTTAGCTCAGCGCTCGGACACAAGAGCCTAAATATAAATTTGTAACATAGCCATATATAAAGCTTACGCTTATGGTTCATAATGTTAGTATTTTGCATAATAAACATAAAAAATAGTAAAGCTTTTATATAATTGTCATACTCTTCAGGAAACAATTAGGCAAGACGAAACTCACAGAACTCGTTGCGGAACTTCTGGCAAGATTCTTTAGCGTGTTGCTCTATGTTGGTTGATGTCGCAGTGGGCATAAGTTATGAAAGCGATCTGAAGAAGGCAATTCTGGTAGCAATGGACCTGATGAAAGCACATGCAATGGTATTAACGGACCCGGAACCGGCGGTTGTCACTACGGAATTGGCTGATTCTTCCGTAAACCTTCAACTGAGGGCATGGGCAAATACAGAAGATTACTGGACTGTTAAATTAGACCTGACAAATGGTATTCTCGAGGCTTTCCGCAGGGAAGAAGGAATCGAAATCCCATATCCACAACTGGACGTGCACTTAGAGCAAAAATAAGTGTTGCTTGCAGTCCGTGTGCAATCTGGTAAAAGGATAGGAGATATTGATCTCCTTCATCCTCACAACCTGAACCAATTTCCTTTCTCTGCGAACTCAGCGTTCTCGGCGGTAAACAAAATGTGGCAATGTCAAGATACAATGGTTAGCGTTTTAGACCTTCTGCTACATATCTACCCAATTCCTGATCAGCCTTTGTCAGGTTATCAACCACCCGCTGCTGGATCGGTTTGTCAATGTGCATAAGATCCGAGACGAGGTTATCCACCAGATGTTCCTGGTCCATCTTGCTCAAGGAGCGAATTCTCTCTCCTGCCTGTCCGAAATCATTCGTTATTCCAATCTTGCGACGCATCACTTCCCCATCAACGCGATATAAACGAGATGTACCCGCCGGAGCCTCCATAGGCATGCCACCTGCTAAGCTATTGGGCTCGTAATTGACCGAGCCACTGAATGCTCCGGACTGCATGCTCCCATCGCGCTGATTGTTGTTTACCGGCACCAGAGGGCGGTTGACGGGAAGTTGCAGGTAGTTCGCACCCAACCGATAGCGCTGTGTATCAGTATATGTGAATGTTCGACCCTGGAGCAACTTGTCAGCAGAAAACTCGATCCCTGGAACGATGCTTGCGGGACAGAACGCCGCCTGCTCCACGTCGGTGAAGAAGTTTTCGGGATTGCGATTGAGCACCATTTTGCCCACTGCCATCAACGGGAATTTATCCTCCGGCCATGTCTTTGTGGCATCGAGTGGATCGAAATTTTGTTTTAGTTCGTCAGCAATATCCATCAACTGGACATTGAGTTCGTACTCAACCTCTTCACCACGGGCGATCGTATCGTAGAAGTCACGAGAAAGATAATCAGGATCAAGACCAGCCAACCGGGTTGCTTCATGACGGTCAATGCTATGCACATCCAATTTCGGCTTCCAGTGGTATTTCACATACACCGCCTTTCCCTCGGCGTTCACCCACACATAGGTATTGACGCCAAAACCCTCTTGCATACGGTAGCTTTTGGGCGTCCCGCGGTCGGAAAAGAGCCAGGTAATCATGTGGGTTGATTCGGGTGTCAAGGATATAAAATCCCAAAAGCGGTTATGCGCGGAAGAGGCCGATGGGATATTGCTATCCGGTGCGCCCTTGAAGGCATGAACCATATCCGGGAACTTGATGGCGTCCCGGATGAAAAAGACGGGCAGGTTGTTTCCTACAAGATCGTAGTTCCCATCCTCTGTATAGAACTTAACGGCAAATCCGCGAGGATCACGCACAGTATCAGCAGAGCCACGGCCACCGGTTACAGTAGAAAACCGTATAAATACAGGCGTCTTTTTATCGGGGTCCTGAAGGAATTCCGCCTTCGTATAAGCTGCCATGCTCTTGTAAACCTGAAAGTAGCCGTGCGCCCCTGTGCCCTTGGCGTGGACAACCCTTTCAGGGATACGTTCCCTATCAAAGTGAGCCATCTTCTCGATGAACTGGACGTCTTGTAACAACACAGGACCGCATTCGCCAACGGTCATCGAGTTCTGGTTGTCCGAAATCGGGACACCCTGGTTTGTGGTCAAATATCTTTCTCTTTCTTCTTTCATGATCTCATCCTCCTTTTGTACAAAAATTTTTACTCTCTAACTTTTAAATAAGTTGGGGTATATATATGAAATACGTCCGCATTTTTTTTCTGACTTCCGGATACACCTACTTCCAAAAGATACCTAAAAGTGCAAAAAATAGAAAACTTTATAGTGGCGGTCCAACAATTGCCCAATATTCAATAGATATTAGACACTAGTACACACAACTGAAAAATCTAAATCAGATAGTAGAGCCCTTTCTCTTCTTTTATAAGACACAAATTTTTCATTTTAGCCAAAACCGTAAGTGAAAAAGTTAAATCATCCACATCAAGAATTTTTGCAACCTCATCTAAAGAAAGTGACTGATCTTCTAGACGATTCGATAGTACCTCTATACCCCTTGATATTTCGGCTTCTTTCTCTAACTTCTCTTTTGATGGTGTGATAATGCTATATTCTTCTTCAAGCTCTACTAAGCTTCGGAAATAATGTGGCAACCATTTCCAATAATTTGGCTGATTTCTAAGTTCTTCTTCAATTATCTTCCAATCCAGACCATAACCCGCTATTATAGCCATGTCTGCTAAGTCATCGATTCTACTATAGGTATCCCCATATGACTTGATACTAAAATATTGACAAATTATACGCTA
>CAZOEM010000450.1:0-2975 GCA_964578735.1 uncultured Halobacteria archaeon
ACGTACGGTTCGATGAGGGGACGGAGGTCGTAAGACCTCCTCCTACTCTAGAGGTCGGGGCTTCTTAGCCATGAATTGAATAATAGCTTTATACAATAGGAGAAAAAAAACTATGTGTTTGGATGACAAAAAAGAAACTTTCATGACTCATGGAGACACCCATGAGCATGAAAATGGATGAATATGAATATACTTAAGTTCCATCTATATAATATTATGAGACGAGCGACAGTGGTCGATTTTTTTCTGGTGGTTTATTGCAACCCCGCAAAAGAAACTGACCCAGGCAACTCTTAGCACCCATGAATGTTGCCCTTTTACTGGGCACGTATACCAAACTTATAATATATTGTTGCTTCACTCGTCTCGAAGATGTAAATATGCAAGTCAAAAAGAGAGGAGGCAATGAAGACATGTAGTCTAAAAGTTACAGCATAAACGGAATAATGCATTTTCATACCAAAAAGAAGAAAGAAGTTTATATACTGATAAGTCTAATATAAATGTGAGGAGGCGAAAAGAAAAGATGAACTCTAAAGTTGATGGACCAGAGTGGGGGCATGCAGTACCTGAAGGCGAGATGCTAAAATGATTTTCAATTACGATATTTTTTGATTATATGATCCTAAGTATCTTGCCATTCTTTTCTTTCATCAGGATATTTGTCGATTTTTCCCTTAATAAATTCAGCGCATTTTATAGCGAATTCTCTATCTGCGGCGTCTCCTCTCTCTGCCAAATAGTATCCTAAATTATTTATAACTTGACATTTCAATTTTTCGTTTTCTGGTTCGCTTTCATCAAGCATTATTACATCTTTGTATGCGATTTCAGTACGATTGATAGCTATATACAAGGGCTGTTTTTGATTAGTATCCTTCTTATAAGTCAACCAGTAAGTAAAACCTATATTTAAAGAGACCAACGCATTAGAGAAAAATTCCCCTTTATCTTCCAATTTTTTCATTCTACTTTCAACAACATTCTTCCATTCTTTCATTTCGCGTTCAACTCGACTTGAGACATTTTCTAATATGTATTGGTAAATCCCATATCCAAGTATCGCTATTGCCAACCCTGCTATAGCCAAAATGGTAGTAAGAATATCTCTAAAAAGTTCATATCCCTCCCCTACTTGATATTTTCCGGTTATACAGAATCCTACGAGTATGAGAATAGCTATAAGAATAGTTATCAAAATATAAAGTAGAATTATGTATCTGGGTGCGCCTCTAGTTGACCTTTCCAACCATTTTACATTATCTTCTTCACCCAGGATATATAGAAAAGATGCTATTGAATATATAAAGTTATATGAAAATATATCAAATATTTTTATAAAGAAAAAGTAAAATAATATGAAAACAAAGATCGAGCAAGGATGCACCCAAATTCATTCGGGTGTGGCCTGGTTGGGGCTTATAGGATGTGAAAAAAAGAATGAAAAAATCAGAGGAAGAAACATGGAAGGAAAAGTATATGAAGAGCAAAAATATAAAACCAAAGGAGGTAATAAAAGGAGAAGTAAGACATTAAAATCGCTTTTGACAATGGCATTATTTTTCTCTGCAATCATGATTTTTATGCCTATTGTAAGTGTCGCTGAGATATTACGTGCCTGATGATTATGCAAGGATTCAAGGGGCTATTGATAATGCCACCGCTAGAGATACCATTTATGTTTCTGATGGGCTTTATCATGAGAATGTGGTTGTGAACAAACAGCTAAATCTTATCGGCATCGGGCTTCCAACTGTTGATGCGGGTGGAAATAACAGTGCTATAGAAGTTACTGCGGATGTCTGCTTGATTGAGAGCTTCAATGTAACTGGAAGTGGGGTCCACCATGAAGATGCCGGAATCTGTGTTAGATCAGACAACAATATCATCAAGATAACACCGCAAACTCGAATGGTGAGCGTGGCATCTACTTGTATGATGCTTCAAATAACAACCTCATCTACAACAACTACTTCAACAACACAAACAATGCTTATGGCGATGGAAACAACATTTGGAATATCACAAAGACTGTGGGAACAAACATCATTGGCGGACCATATCTTGGTGGTAATTATTGGAGCGATTATGCCGGCGAGGATTTGGATGGTGATGGACTTGGCGATACGCTGCTTCCGTACAATTTTTCTGGAGATATAACAAGCGGTGGAGACAGTTTACCACTCATAAGGGTTGCACAAAAAACCTATGTTTTAATCTCCACAGACAAATTCAGATACGATACAGGTGACCCGATGACAATCACTATTAGCATCTCCAATCCCCACCGAAGACAACGTAACGTTCCAATGGTACTGGGTAGTTCCCCAGTATAACGTTCCTTTTCCTGTAATGTCCGTTTTTACATCAGCAGATTATTTTGAAACATTTAATCTCCGCATCTCGACTCCAGGTTTCGGATTAAAACCTCCAAGCAATCTATTCTACGTACAGTTACTTGATAATACAAGTGGAGAGGTGATGCCACCAGAAAGAATCGTAGAGCAAATAAATGAAACAATAGAAAGGATGGAGTTGCCTTAAAATGTTTTACTCTTTTATTTGAGAGAAAAGACATAATAAAAGAGATGCGAAAAATGTAAGTGAAAAAGATTATGAAAAAGAGTACATTAAAGGCATAGGAGGAGAATATGAGCGCAATACCAAAAATATCTTCAATATTGAATATAAGTCAAGAGGAGTTAGAGAAAGAGTCTGTAAAGGCGTATTTGCATATTAAATTGGTACATTGCGAATCTGAAATATTCAATATCGCAAAGAAATATGGAATCTCATCAATAGAAGATTTTGAAGCGCGATATGAAAAAGGGGAAATAGAAGAAGAAGGTACATGGGAAGATTTCTTCAAGCTCGATCACCTTGAAGCAGAAAAGGAATCGATAAAAAAAGCATTAGAGTTAGTCCGGTGAGTATCCATCAAAGATTATCTGATATCACTGAAATAGAGTTCTCTG
>CAZOEM010000451.1:0-2959 GCA_964578735.1 uncultured Halobacteria archaeon
TAAAAATTCTTGAAAAATGATACAGTTCTGGTAAATTATTATTTGTGAGTTCCCCCACTTGTCCACCAATCGTTGAATTGCTCTATCTCTTTCAGGTGCATATTCGTATAGTAGGGTTTACTAATATATATGTTTTTGGGGTATTGAAATTAGTAAATAAATATGGTCTTTCTTTCATTAAAGAGGCAGTCCAACAATTACCCAATATTCAATAGATAATATACAATAGTGCACACAACTAAAAAATCTAAATCAGATAGTAGAGTTAAGTTAAAACCGGAAATGAACATACAGTTTGTAAATCAACACCAAAAGAAATCTAAAAAATCGCTGCCTTTAGACATAAATAACCCCCCTTAGTATTCTTTTGCCTATTCCTGGCTTTAATGCGCTTTTAATAACCAAATCCACTTCAACGCCCGAAAGGTCAGAAAGATAATTCTTGAGCCCTACAAAGGATATAAGCCCCTCTGGCTCGTCAAACTCAACCAGGACATCTATATCGCTTCCCTCTTTCTCCTCTCATCGGACATAAGAGCCAAAGGCTCCTATTTCTTTTACCTTGAAACGCCCCGCAACTCATCCCGGTGCATTGCCCGTATTTCCTTTATCTTTTCTTTTCTATTCCTGGTTCCTCTCTTCCGGTGTTAAAGCTTCACTATTCTTAATATCTATTGCTTTTGCATCCTCTATAATCTTTATTCAATCGTGGGATTTTATACCTTCTTGCGAGTTATGGTTTTCAAAGAAAAGGTTTTTTATAACTTGCAGCCATCTAAAAGTTATAGTGGTGAAAAATGAGTGAGAAGTTACAATTAAAGGAAGATATTGAGACATCGGAGCTTCGATATCTGTTAATAACTCCATTCTCAGGGGAGTTTCAGTTTCTCCACCAGCTCATTGTCGATGCTTTACGAGAAGTGGGGATCGAGCCTATTTTGCTGGAAGAGACCCTAGCGCTTGGAATGCCAGTATTTGAGTCCGTACAGCAAGCAATCGAACGTGCTGATGTCATCATCGCAGATGTGACAGGAAACAATCCCAATGTAATGTATGAAGTGGGGTTTGCCCATGCGTTGAGAAAGCTGGTCTTACCCATAGTTCATCAGGGAATTGGTCATGTACCATCTGACCTGGCAGGCTACCTCTATTTTGTCTACGACCCATCAAAGCCGGATGAATTGCGTCACACTATCCAGACATGGGCTGTTCGTTACCTTAGCGAGCGAAGGCACATGGAGATATCAAGATGAATGAAGCCAAACGCATGTGCTTCGTTATTATGCCTTTTGCTCCAGAATTGCATTTCTTCTTAAGCACACAGAGTTCTTAGAGAGATTGGACAATGCCCTGCGCAATGTTTTCATCGAGAGATACGAGGCGCTCTATGAACGTGCCATGTCTTTTTTCAATGAGTTCAAGCAAACGACACATGCTCAAGTTTATATCGCTACCAAAGAGGTTTTCCTGAGTCTTGTGATGATTGCTGAACGCACACAACCCCTTCCTGCAGTGGACGATGATAAGGCTGTAATGAAATTCGTTCTGCCTAAGATAATTGCCGATAGCACTGATTTTGCCGTTATGAGCCAGATTACAAAGTGGCTCATGAAGGAATGATTGGTTCTTATCCTCAAAAGCCTTTTTGCATCCAGGTGCAGAGAAGTAATACGTCTCTCCTTTATAGTCGGCTTTAAACTTAGTCGTCTTCTCGTCCTCTTTCATCTTACAAATTGGATATGTCACCATATTCTTCACCTCATTGTCGCGTAGAAGTCATTGTCCCCGCCTTTAATAAAATAGACTTGTTGTCAGTTGTTATTCGCATTCGCTTAATTCCGCCGATAGCATGGTCTATCCAAACTCGGATGCTGCTGATAACTTTATTTGTATTTGTATAGTGGTTATGATGCAAGATGCAGGATACAAGACTATGATTTATGGCTAGATTCCACCGCTTTAATAAAATTGTGGATTTTTCGTCCTAATTCTTCCTACCTCTAGATAAAACTAACAAAAATATCGTTATCTGTGATCGCTTTTAATTGCCAAATCATGACTTGACTGGTAGATTTCCAAGTCATTATTTATACGTCTGAAACACCATCAATTTCCCCCTGTATCCCGTATTCCATATCTCGTATCTTCAACCGTACCTATACAAATACTCTTTATCCAATCGTGAGATTTTATACCTTCTTGCGAGTTATGGTTTTCAAAGAGACTTTCTTTATATCTGTTCTCGAAATGGCACGAGCAAATGGATTGGCGATGATAATAAAAAGTTATTTGTTGAGTTTACTAAAAGGTCATGCGTGGAAGAAGGGCATTAGAGTTGAAAGGTGCTTGGAACCAATGTGCATCAAAAGTGAGAATAGAGAAAAAGATAGAAAACTTTATATACAGTAACATATCTAATCATGATTACAAAAAGGATAAGATAATTTATGAGGGGTATAACCATGACAAAGAAGCAATTAATAATAGGGGCAGCAATAGTAATAGTTCTGGCTGCTTTTGCATGTGCTTGTTTGGATAAGCAGCCAACGGAATCGGAAGAGATTAAAATTGGTGCTGTTTTGCCCCTGACAGGTGATGGTGCAAAGTATGGGCAAAGTGCTAAAAGCGGTCTTGATTTAGCAGTTGAAGAAATAAATGCGAATGGTGGAATAAAGGGGAAATTCATCAATGTGATTTATGAAGATACTAAAATGGAGCCAAAAGAAGGAACCAGTGCCGTTCTTAAATTACTCACAATTGAAAAGGTGCCGGCTATAATTGGTGCCATGGCTAGTTCCGTGACGTTGGCTATTGCCCCGATCGCTGAAGAGAATAAGGTAGTGCTTTTATCTCCAGTATCCTCCTCTCCCCTGATTACAGACGCAGGAGATTACATTTTCAGGAATACATGACTTTCGGGTATTTCATTTTTATGACCAACCTAAACTTAACAAAAATC
>CAZOEM010000452.1:0-2957 GCA_964578735.1 uncultured Halobacteria archaeon
CATCTATGTGACATCATTTGGGCCTTATTTCCCATTTCACCGAAAGGCGGGTTATTAGAATATCCGGTGGTGAGTCCTGCATGTCCCAGCGGGAACGCATTTCGGCTCCATCGAGTCTGGGGAAAAAGAAGGCAGCATCTAAGTCACCAGTCTGCCGGGCATATTGTTCAGCATCCTGTGCTGTACGGTCCACTGTCTTCAATACATTAGTGAGACTCTCTATTTTCTGCCGGTTGGGACGCCGGATGCCTCTACGATCTGGCTCCTTGAATTCATGTCCAGGGACGGGTGTACTGCTATTGTAGCGTCCGAGGTAGATTCTGTTTTCCTGTCTGTTCTGCTGGAACCACTGCCTGGCACTGTCCGAGTCGAGAGCTTTTCTTAAGCGGGTAAGCTGGTCTTCAACCAGTGCGTTCATGGGATAAATAATCAGTGTGCGGACAGCTGCTTCCCGCCGCTCATGACCCCGCTGAGAAACTCTGTAAGAGCGCTGTATCCAGTTGCGTTCATCGTGACAGGAAGCCTGCCACTGGCTGTCACTCCACCAGTCGTTAACATGGGGGTCTGGCTGGCCGGGCGCTGACCAGCCGGAAGACTCGCGTGCTAGGTAGGCAAATAGCGGAAGAAGGAATGCTTCGGTCTTGCCTGAACCCGTACCTGCAGTGACGGCACAATTTCTACCTCCCAGAGCTTTTCTAAGCATTTCTGCCTGGTGAGTAAATAACTCATGATCCCCGAATAGACCGCAAGATACTAAGGACTTAAAATCAGCTATTTCTTGTTCGCTGAGACCTGGAAGATCTTCACCTGTTAAGTCTTGAACAGTCCTTCCGGATGTTTGGTATACCGGCAGGGGCTCAATCCACGGTTCCTGGCACATAATCCGGGGCTGCCGAAGCAGTGCTTCCCTTTCAGCCTCAACAGAAGGAAAACGGGTGCCAAAAGCAGTCTTGATGTACAGGATAAAATTATCTCTGATTGTATCAAAGGCTCCGATAGGGTCTATCATATGATCACCCCGCTATTTTCAATTACAATATCGTGGTGTATTATGTTTTGCGATAGTTTCTCTGAAATCATTAGAGCGATTGATGAAGGTACAGCAGTATAAATATCCACAGTATGCCCAGCGGACAGCCCCCCTATTGCATCTTTACCTATTTTTGCGGATTCTGGGGCCAGTCCGCTACACAAGGTAGCAGCTCTTGCTAGAAAACGCGGGAGCGGTACAGTTGAGGGCACGCCCAACAAATAGCGCTTGTCATCGTAAAGTAAAACATCCACTCCTTCTGCTGCAAGAATTAAATATCTTCCCCAGTCCCTGTCCACTTCAGATGTTTGATTACCTTCCCAGATCCAGTGAAGCCTCCGCTGGTTAACGGGGTTAGTGTACTCAACCAAACCTTGAAGGTTTTCAGTATTGTATATCCAGGAGAATTTCAATGACTCTATTGAAAAGGTTCGTTTTTTGTCCCAGTTGAGGTCAGCCCTATTCTCGTAAGAAAGATTATTTCTTATATCTCCAAGCCCCACCGAAAAATTCACCAGAGTCCAGGCAGCAGGTTGATTTAAATGGTGACCTATCTGCGCGGTCTGAGCTACTTCCTGGAGATAATCGTAATTCACAGCTTCTATGTAGAGAGCAGAAGGAAGGAGAGGATGCTCGCTTCGCTGAGGCTCAATGCTGTATGATATGGAGTCCCGGTTACTTTTTGCAAAACCTTTAATTTTTTGAACTATCGTTGCGGATCTTGCTCCTGTTAAAACCGCTACTGGCAACCCGTATGTCGGTAGTGTAACGAGAACAGGCGGGCAGGCAAAAACCTGGCGTCTATCAAAGTCAAACTCACAGTGACCCAGCGAGTCTAGAAACCGGATTGTCTTGCGCCGTAAATAATTAAGATCTTCTTCCCTGTTCGATATTTCTTGTAGCTGAATGAGTGTATTAAAAGCATCATTGAAATAATCTAGACCCATCCGGCTTCGCGTGCTGATAGTTTGTAGAAGTAACTCAGGTGACATGTTCTGCTACCTCCATGTATTTTCCCCATAAAGTCTGAATCTTCGGAAGCAACAGCGGACTGATCTTTGTCCTCTTACGCTTAACCCATATTACCGCCTTCCAACGTTTTATGGCCTTAATATCCCCATTAGCACGGTGTGGATCAGGAATAACGCCGATATGGTTGGCTTGACCGCAGAAATTTATGATCCACCTATCCTTACCGGACTTAGCTAATGCCCAGACAGGCTTCCACTCCTCTGGGAGATCCTCTTTAGGCCAGTCTGCTATTTCACCGGGCCTCGAGCCTAAAAAAACGATTCTATTTGAAAGATATGTTGGGAGTGCTCGTTGAAAGATACCGTATGCGGCATGATCGGTTTCAGAAACAACCGCACCTCTGACATATGGTACTGAAACGTCATCGGTGATTAGACCCGAACTGTCCCGCATTGGTGCATTTTCAAAGGATAAAGGTAGGTTTGGTTCCTCCAGCATTATCCTCTGCTTCTTAAAAGGATCCTGCTCGCCGCGTTTGTAGACCTCTATAATTAATGGAGTGCCAACAGGTACACCGGGCGGAAGCCGCCAGTGAGGAACTGATGTATCCTCTCGCTTAAGTTCACGTCCGTTGAGTGTAACAAGCTCGCTGCCGTCACCGCCCTCCAGGACTATTAGGGGCGGCCCAAACGTCAAATAAGTATTACCCCTGCCTGTTTTTATTCCGTCCTTAAAGAGTAGCCGAATTTGAGTGGAAAGCGTGAGTACGTCAATATCATCGCATGACTCGCGCGCACCACCGCCTTCGAATAGTGACCATTCGTAAGGGAGTCCTTGAGCCAAAATTTGCGCGAATTTTTCGCAACAACTATTTCCCCATCGATGCACAACTTCCTCCTTGCTTTTGTGGCATGCGACAATAAACTCGCAATTTCGTTCCAAAAGTTGCGATTCG
>CAZOEM010000453.1:0-2956 GCA_964578735.1 uncultured Halobacteria archaeon
CCCCCTGCTTAGCAATAGCTAACAATTGATTTGCACCCGAAGGGTGCTTTCTTGAGAGTTCTGCCCTGTCGGGTTCCTGTTCAATTCCGATTCCTCTAAGTCCATGTTGATGGCACAGCATTATAAGGCTTAAAGGCAGTGGTCCGCTGCCAAGAAAAACAACATTATCGCCGGTTTTTAGTTCAGCTCCCTGACATTCGGTTTGAGCCAGTTGAGTGTAATTTGAGAAATGTGTGAATTTCTTTAGTACTGCCCATGGAGCTCTACTGACCAGTATGGAATTTGCATTTTCGATTTCAAGCCTCAAACTATATAGATTCCTGAATCTGACAATAGCCTCAAGTGAGGGGTTATATCCAAGTTTGCAGACGATCTCTCCTACTAATCGGTCATCTACATCCAGTGCAGCCAGATAGTCCAATCGTTGAAAAAAGTTTTTAAGGTGATTCGAATGGCGGTGAAGGATTTCTTGATCTTTAAGATCTTTTGTCATTGTATATATTCGCCCTAGTTCGTTAATTATTGATTCTCGCGAATGGTTCATAATGTTACTCTCCTCTTTATAATATTACTTACAGCCATTAAAACACTATTAGTTATTACTTTATTAAAGTTATTTTATTGGTCATAGCATATTAAAGTTAATTCTTATAGCCATTCATTGTCATTCTTAATCCATTTACATCCGTTCAAGCCCCTTATTATGCCTCTTTTGCCCCGATCTGCGGTATTCATTCAGACTTGCCCTTTTGTTACGGCTCCGTGTGGTCAGAAAAACCACGGTATTGTTGGCAGGCGGTTTTGGTCGTACCCTGAGATATTCCTCAAACTGTTCAGGTAATTCATAGCGAGAAAAGGTGTCCAACAACTTTCTAAGCCCTTTCTCATAGATACGATATGATACTTTTCTTCCCGCGTGGAGGACCTTAGCCAAAATGATCAAAGATAGCCCTTTTGGGTTCCGCTTGCGCGGCTACCATGACAAGTTTAAGTCGATCTTCTAAGGGCACTGAAAAATGGTTTTCCCCTATTATTTTGATACGATCAGAAATCCCCAGTTTCTCCAGCACCGCTCTTGAAAGTTCCGCTCTGTCGGGTTCTTGTTCAATCCCGATTCCTTTGAGTCCATACTGATGACACAGCACTATAAGACTTATAGGTAGTGGTCCGCTTCCAAGAAACAGTACACAGTCGCCTGGTCTAAGCCCAGCTCCCGGATACTCTGTCTGTGCCAGTTGAAGGTAATTGGGAAGATAGGCGAAATTTTTTAGTGATTCCCATGAGTCGCTGCTTTTTAGTATGGACATTGCATGTTCAATTTCCAATTTCGCGGTATACCTGCTTCTGAACCTGGTAATAACATCAAGTGCGAAATTAAATTCAGAATTAGAGAGAATCGCTTCTGCGGATTCATCATCTATATCCTGTGCAATCAGATAGTCCAGTCTTTGAAACAGTGTCTTTAGATGATTCGACTGGTCTTGATATATCTCATCATCCGTAAGTCCCTTGAGGAATGAATATATCTGCATGATTTCTTCGGTTATTGGTTCTGCACAATAGCATCTACTGTTACTCAGACATTCATCTTTATTAATTGCATCCATAATACGTGATAAAAGGAGTACACTATTTAAACGTTTCGATATTTGCGGGCCAATTTAATAAAGAAGCTCAATCATCACCTAATATTTCAGATGAAATGCAAACAGATGATATTAAATGTGACCCTTTTTTGGTTCGTAACACGGCGGCTATTTTTGGTGGAAAATGAAGGCGATCTAAAAGCGGTCGGATCTGACAAAAAGCGTCAAAGCTATAAAAAATAAAAACATGCTATTAGCTGTTAAGGTAATAAGGCGTGGGATTGCCTTCCGAATAAGGAACCCCTATTTTGCCCTGTATACATGGGAAGATTTGTTATTTGTTTAGCGCGGTAAAAATCCCAGGCACCAAATACAATTGGTTTGTACTAATGATGCTCATACTTACTCTTCCACTTCACTATCTCGTCGTGCGTATGCTCATGGATGTGCAGATGTATGTGTCCGCCTTCGGTCTCTATCATCTTTGCCAATCCCGATACTGCTTCATCCAGTGACAAAGGCAGTTTCTCGCAATTGAGGCCAAAAACCCTCAATAGTTCAAATAGCTTAAATACATCCGGCACATCCAGCTTGTTCTGCTTCAGTAACGCGCCATTGAAAAATATCTCTCGTGGCGTGCCCGTTTCTATTATCGTCCGGTTCAATGTATATATACGATCTGCAAGCTCAGGAATAGCATTTACGTCATGCGTTACGATCACCATAGTAATCCCCTCTCGTTCGTTTAATTCATTTAGAATCCCTATCAACTCTGCCCTGCTCCTCGGATCAAGATTAGCAGTAGGCTCGTCAAGCACCAATATCCGCGGCTCCATAGCCATAACAGCAGCCAATGACGCCTTCTTCTTCTCCCCGAAACTGAGATGATGAGGCGACTTGTCTTCATAGCCCGAAAGCCCAAGCGAGGAAATAGCCTTCTCCACTCGTTCCCGTACCGCCTCTTCTTTTAGCCCTAGATTTATCGGACCAAAAGCGATGTCATCGAAGATGGTGGGCATGAACAACTGGTCATCAGGGTCCTGAAAAACCATTCCTACTTCTTTTACTATCTCCTCTCTTTTCATCTTCTCCAGATTCTTACCGAATATTTCTATCTGCCCTTCGCTGCCGCGTAAAGTGCCATTGAGATGCAGCATAAAGGTTGTCTTCCCTGCTCCGTTCGGTCCCACTAGCGCAATCCGCTCTCCTTCATACACTTCCATATTTACATCTTCCAGCGCTTTTGTGCCGTCTGGATACCTGTAACTCAGGTTTCTTACCGTTATCGCTTCTCTTTTCATTCCATTTTACCCCCCCGTCAAGTAGGGCTCATAGTCCACCTCATATAGGAGTATTAGCTCCGAGGTTAC
>CAZOEM010000454.1:0-2950 GCA_964578735.1 uncultured Halobacteria archaeon
GTACCGTTCTGAGACGAGGAGGGGCGAGTAATCGCCCCATCCTTAGTCGGCTCTATAAAAAGTAGCTAAACAAATACGAAAGGTTTTTATACCGATAGATAATAATAATAATTATATGTGACAACATTGCTCAACTTTGGCAAGAATGCTGAAAAGATAGAATGAGACACCGGTAAAGAGAGAAGTGATGAGAAGATGGAAAAAGTCAAGATATTAATAGTAGAAGATGAAGCTATTATTAAACCAGTTGGTGATAATGACGCCCTAATTAAGGCGTTCGATCTGCCGGACAAGGAATCAGTCCTTGGCCGTAAATGTTTTGAGGTTCTAAAGGGTCGCAAAGACATTTGCCCAAACTGTGCGGTCGCAGAGGTATATCAAACCAAAGCCCCAGCCTCTCGAACGTCCACCCCGGAAGAGGAAGTAGGAACAGGAGGCAGGAGCTTTGAGCTATTTGCCTATCCGATTCTAAACGAGCACAGAAACCTGGTCGGGGTGGTCGAGTTTGCCAGAGATACCACCAAGTGCAAGAAGAGAGAAGAAGAATTAGAATTACTTCTGGAACACATTAAATTAATAAATAAAATTTTACGACATGACATAATAAACGATTTAAGTGTTATCAAGAGCGCATTGAGGCTTTATGGGCGATCAAAGGAGGAAGCGCTTCTGGAAGAAGCATCTGCACATGTCAATAAGAGTGTCGAATTAATAAACCGAATGAGCGAACTGGAGCTTTTTATCTCTTCGCACCGCGGCTTAAAACTGTATCTCGTTACCGAAGTTCTAAAAGAAGTTTTGCCTAGTTATCCTGCCATCGCATTTAACATAGAAGGTGAAGGTCAGGTTCTGGCTGATGAATCCTTGAATTCGGTCATAGATAACATAATAAGCAATGCAGTAGTTCATGGGAAGACTGATAAAATTGATATAACGATAGGAGGGAGGGGCGAGTACTGTGAAATAAAGATTGCAGATTACGGCGTTGGGATTCCGGAAGAACTAAAAGAGCAGATATTTGAAGAGAAATTCGCATATGGTGAAACAGGAGGAACCGGTTTGGGATTGTATATAGTCAAGAAAGCGATGGAAACCTATGGCGGGCACGTGCATGTTGAAGATAACACACCCAGAGGGGCAGTTTTTGTTTTGGCATTAAGGAAGGTGCGGTGAAATATCATGAGCACTTACTTTCTCTTTTGCTTTACTTCTTCCTTATAAGCACGAAGTAAGCGACTGCTAATAAGCCGGCAATAACGAACACCACTTCAAATCCTGGCGGTTTCGGCGTTGGTTTCGGCGTTGCTGTTGGTTTTGGTGATACTGCCGGCGGTGGCGTCTGTGTTACTTCTGATGCAGGCGTTGCTGGCAGTGGCGTTGGCGCTGTTTCGAGGATTTCCACCGTTGCTTTGTCCATATGCCCATCTTCATCCTCTGCTGTTACCGTGTAGGTCCCTTCCTCTGCTGTAATAGTATCAAAAGTTGCAGAGAATCTACCATTCGTGACTGGAACTGTCTGTGGTGCCAAAGTTACAGGTCCTTTAGCCTCAATCAGAACTATGCACCCTTCTTTTCTGTTTGTAGTCCCAGTTACAACCAGTGGCTCTCCAGGAGGTATATCTGAAACCGTATCGAGTAGTACTCTAGGCGATTGAACCTTTATATATCCGAACCATCCCAGATCATCACTACCTGGTGCACCGATCGTTGCATCTACAGCCATTGATAAAAGCTGCTCCCGCGTCTTAGCGAAGCGGACAATTTGATTATAGGTGGTAACAAAAACCACCGCAAAATTATTGGGCGTAACCCCGCCCGGAAGTCCATTATAAATACCATCTCTCCCTGGACTGAGCACCAGTATAATGTATGAGCCTGTATCTGTGTCTTCATCAACATCGATATTCTTCTCAAATGTACGATCTGAAGTGGATACAGCCACTGTCTCCCCAAAGATGTTCTTTGCATAATTTGTGCTAATTTTACCTGTGTCTATTGCCCTTCCAGCACTACCTTTTGGACCAACAACAAAGATATTCACTGTATCCGCACCTCTCGAGATACCATTGACTTTGAAGTCATCACCAAGTGCAACTGATGGCACCGGAAGTTTTGCTCTTCTACCATACATGCCAGAAGTAGCAGTACCTTTTATCGTTATCTTGTCGCCAATTGCCACTGTTGATGGCATATCTACCGTCACTGCTTTCTCTAAAATCGATATATTCTGTCCTATTAACACTCTTTCTGGTATTGTATCTTTTACTATATGGTTGAAGTTATCGCCCCTACTCTCAGCGCCTCCAATCGGCACCATCGCTACCATTACAGAGGCCAACATAAAGGCAGCCATTGTAATGCCTAGTATCGCTTTCTGCCATCTCTCTTTTCTTTTTCCCTTCTTCACTTTAATTTTTTATCACCTAGTTTTGTTTTTTATATTCTTCTTCCATGTATGTTTTTCGTGGCTTATCTTTAGCCGCTGATTATAGTCATTCCGAAAAAAATAGCAATATTTATGCTAATCTAATAAGTAGGTGAGGGAAATGGAAAGAAGTATCTTTAAGATACTATCTAAGGAAAAACAGGAAATATATGTCGTTTTCCTTCCTACTTATTCCCCTGACTTGAATCCCATTGAATTTGTATGGAAAAGCGTGAAGAGACTCATATCTGAGGTATCCATCGAATCAGTTGAAAATTTGAAGAGTTTTGTAAAAGAAAACGCCCTAAACCTCTTCAAAAAATCGAGTTATGCCAAAGGTTGGTTTAAGAAATTCTCATCTATATTCCATAAAAATTTTAATCACAATTTTTGTAATTTATTGGTGGAATGACTATATTGGCAGATGGGTTTAAAGGGGGAAAAAAATGCTTGTATTTCATTTAGCTAATGTGTACTATAACAAGTAAAATATTTGGCTTTAATCCGCAGCAATTATTAGAACAT
>CAZOEM010000455.1:0-2949 GCA_964578735.1 uncultured Halobacteria archaeon
TTGCATTAAAGACGCTACGTCCATCCTCCTTTTTGACTGACCTGAGTAGTTACATTTTAGTTTGATATTATGCTTTCTTAATTGTTTACCGCCGAGATCATGGAGTGCACAGAGGAGGGGAGCTAAATAATTTCCCAATTCCTCTGTTTGCGCTACGATAAAAACAAAAGCGATCTTTTACGTACCCAGGTCCCAGGAACTAAGATATTTCTTTTGCTCTTCTGTTAGTACCTCTATCTCCACGTTCATTGATTTCAACTTCAGTCGAGCTATTTCCTCATCTATCGCTTTTGGCACGGGATATACCTCATTTTTCAGTTTATCATGGTTTTCCACAATGTATCGCGTACACAAAGCCTGATTTGCGAAGCTCATATCCATTACCTCCGGTGGATGTCCGTATGCGGAAGCGAGGTTCACAAGTCGCCCTTCCGATAGTAAATATAACTTCCGCCCGTCTTTCATCTTATATTCTACTACATTCTCTTTTATCTCTTTCTTCGCCACTGACATCTCTTCTAACTCGTTTACGTTTAGTTCAACATTAAAATGGCCCGTATTGGCAAGAATTACACCGTCTTTCATCAATGCGAAATGCTCGCCTCTTATAACAGATATATCGCCGGTAGCAGTAATAAAGACGTCACCTATTTTCGACGCTTCCCGCATTGGCATCACTCTGTACCCATCCATAACAGCCTCCAGTGCTTTTCGCGGGTTCGTTTCCACTACTATTACGTTCGATCCGAGTCCTTTGGCTCTAAACGCCACACCTCGTCCACACCAGCCATATCCCCCTACCACTAGCACTCTGCCTGCAAGGAGGATATTTGTTGCGTTCATTATCCCATGCAGGGTTGATTGCCCAGTGCCATATCGGTTATCAAACATCATCTTCGTCTCTGCATTGTTGACCGCAATTACAGGAAAGTCCAACTTGTTCTCCTTCGCTCTTGCTTGATGTCTTATCACGCCCGTAGTTGTCTCTTCACATGTGCCCTTTACGTTTTTCCGTGTTTTTTCGCCCATTGTATGAAGCGTTGTAATCGCATCGCCCCCATCATCAAGCACCACCGTGGGCTCTATCTCAAGTGCATACTTTAAATACTCATAATACTCGCTATCGCTTTCGCCCCTGTATGCATATGTTCGCACACCAAAAGAAGCCAGAGCTGCAGCTATGTCATCCTGAGTAGAGAGTGGATTTGCAGCGGTAAGTGCGACTTCTGCACCTCCTGCCCTTAGTGTTAAGACAAGATTTGCCGTTTCCACCGTTACATGCAAGCATGCCACCATATTCACGTTTTCTAATGGCTTCTCGCGCTCGTATCTGCCCCTTATCATATCCAAAACCGGCATTCTCCCTTTAACCCACTCTATCCTTTTCTTTCCATCTTCCGCAAGGTTTATGTCCTTTACTATACTATCCTTCATTTAACCACCTTCTTTATTGTATGATATACACGGTCACATAAAAATCTTTATATTATTACCGCTTATAAGGAGAAGTAGTGATGGAAGGATAAAAAGGGAAAATGATAGTAAAGGAAATAATTAATGAGTCTGTCTTGACGTTAGCGGAAGCTAAGGAAATGTTAACTACTTCAAAGGGTGATGTCGCGGGAAAGAAAGACGGCGAGGAGGAGATGAGGTATGAGAGAAGGAAAGCTTATGAGCATACAGCAAAGTTTGCTAAACTGGGAGCAGAAGAGTCAAGAACACTTATAACCGAGCTTTTAGAATTATCAAAAATGAAAGAGGAGATAGCAGTAAGAATTGCTGACCTTCTGCCGAAGAGCAAAGACGAAGTGCGAGCAATCTATGCAAAAGAACGTTTTACTCTTACCGAAGGGGACATAGAGGAAATACTCGATTGTGTTGCAAAGCATATATGAATGAATGAATGAATGAATGAATGAATGATGGAGGTTGAGCCTATCAAGGGGGAAAGAGGGATGACGGAGTATGAGAAAAAAGGTGGAATGATAAAGGAGAGGAGAAGGGAAAAGAAAAGGGAGACGTATGCTCGTATCCTCGATTATTTGCCCTATGGGCATTCTAATGACTCCCGAGCGGTATATCAGAAGAAACCACTTATTCATGCTGTTGGTGAGGATAAATTCCTCTTAATGGAGCTTTCGCCAAAGAAGGATAAAGTTCCTTTGGTCTATGATCGGGTCTATATCGGAGAAGGCGAGCGGGAAGAGATAGACCATGTAGCCCAGAGGTTGAGATATAATGAATTAACGCCGACTGCAAAGATAGAACTACCATATGTCCTGGAAAAGATAGTAAAAGAGAACGAGGGGAAGTTTGTACAGACATTCAACGAGGCAAAGCCTATCACCACGCGATTGCACACTCTTGATTTATTGCCCGGGATAGGGAAGAAATTAATGTGGGCTATATTGGAAGAGCGGAAGAAAGGTCCATTTTCCGATTTTGAAACGCTCACAAAAAGAGTTAGGGGTCTTCATCACCCCGAAAAGATAATTGCAAAGCGAATAGAAGAGGAAATAATGAATGAAGATATGAAATACAGAATCTTTATCGGTATCTGAACGAACTGCCCAAAACATTTGTTATCGCTACGGTTTTATAGCCATATCCCTTCGCTTTTTTCAACGCTGTCAGCGTATCTGCCGTCCGCTTTACTTCCGACCCCCCGTTTTCTATGTATATTTAATTTGACAATGTCAAATCAGCACAATTTTCAAAAATGTATTACAAAGGATAATAATAATCTACATGTATATGTAACTACTCACCCCCCCTGACTATTTCTTGTAAAAGAAGGAAGGAAATAAGAGGATTACACAAAAATGCATCTTGAATTGCATTAAAGACGCTACGTCCATCCTCCTTTTTGACTGACCTGAGTAGTTACATGTATATTTATCAGGCATTTATAAAGTAATTTTTTTAGATTTTAAGGAAAAATATATCATC
>CAZOEM010000456.1:0-2945 GCA_964578735.1 uncultured Halobacteria archaeon
TACGGGCGGGCAGGAAATACAGAAGGGCGAAAGAATAGGTAAGATATGTTTCGGCTCACGAGTGGATGTGAGCATTCCCGAAAGTTTCGAGATATTGGTGAAAATTGGTGATAAAGTGAAGTGCAGGAAGACCACGATAGCGGCAAATAACGAATAAATAACGTTTGTCTACTCCGTCACCGAGTGCTGCCACCATTTCATAATGTACTCTGGCAGCTTAAGTCCACGTTGATTAAGTCTTTTCACTAAATGCAGTGGCAGGGGACTGAGTGCAAATGTCGCACGCTCGTAGAACGTCGTAGGTGTGGATTCTATTATGAAGCTACCTGACTCCTGCGATAAGGTGGATTCACTGCCTACGATAGAATAAGCATAACCTCCCGATTCCTTCTGTTCTTTACACCACCCTAAAAGAGGTTCTGTCTCACCCGACTCCGAGATCATAAATAGAATGTCTCCAGCTCGTGGTCTTGGCGCGAAAGGACCTGATAAATAAACTTCATCGCCAATAGCTCTTTTAACATGCTGCAGTCTTATCGCGGTCATCTTCGCGACATTCCTCGCAGGTCCCAGCCCACCCATAGTTATTCTGCTTCGCATCTCCAGCTTGTCAATGATATCTTTGTAATTAGCAGACTTGACAAATTTAGTTACTATTTTGTTTAATATCTTTAATTCGGAATCCATCTTTTCAAATACCGTCATATAATCCCTCTTCTCGTTTAGCGCCTCCTTTGTCTTTTGAAATAGCAATAAAGACCCCAATTCGTAAACATCGTTCATTATCCCATGTTTGAGATAACCATTAGTGGATTTAGGGCTTCTCTCACGCCCTTTCAGTTCGACCACATTACCATATTCTTTCTCGCCTATCTTCCCTATCGAAGATTTTGTGTTCGAGACAACAGCATCAATGGTAAATGTATCACTTTTCTCTCGCTCGATATAATCCGAGAGCTGCTTAACAACTATTCTCGGAGTTGACGTCTCACCACTTCCGGAATTAACAAGTAGTGCTATCCTATCATACTTCTTCTCCAACACCGGTGCCGCATCCAGAAGGTCTTTACCTGGAAAGTCAATGTCAACCATTGTTCGTGCCCATTTGTCCAGTTGTCCCATACCAATGTACATTGCACTTTGCGATCTTCCTTCCCCTAGGAGAATGATACAATCTGCAGCATTAAGATCATCGTAAAATGGCTTAAACTCACCAGGCTTAATGCTATGGACGTTCTTCATTATGCCACTAATATACCCGATCCCTCCGCTGACTTTGTTTGAAATCATGGATCAAAAGAATAAAATTCATACCCTACTTTATCACTTTCGGTTTTTTTCAATATGCTCGCGCTACATAGACTCTACGTGCATTCCTTGAGCAGATTATGCATTTGCCCGCCTCTTCATTTCCGTTTATTGCCACGCCCAATACAGTTACGCCAATACGTTGCTCTAAATCAGCACCACATCTTTCGTCTTCACAGAGGAATAGAGAAACGATGTTATGTTCTGCAGTTCTTCTCAGTTCTTCCATCCCCTCTTTATCGTCGACTTCGCCTTTGCTTATATGGATATTAGCGAAGAATGTTTCCTTTGCATGTTCGTAAATAAGCTCCCGGGTCTCTTTTAGTGCTCTATTTACTTCGGGTACGACATCGCTGAGTGGAACTTGCATCCGCTGGAAGTCGGTCCTTCTTACAAATACACAGTTGTTGCTGTTTACATCCCGAGGTCCTATCTCTATCCTCAAAGGTACTCCCTTCATCTCCCATCGGTAGTACTTCGCGCCAGGTCTTTCATCAGAGACATCCAAAAAAGTTCTTATTCCTGCTTCTTTTAAGCCCTCATAGACATCACTGCAAGCTTTTTCCACCGCTTCGCTTTTTCTCTTGCTTGAAAATAGAATAGGCACGATAACAACCTGTATGGGTGCGACCTCAGGAGGCAACACCAGGCCATGATCATCACCATGAAGGGCAATTACAGCGGCGATACATCTTTCCGAAATGCCATAACAGGTCTGATTTACGAATTTTAAAGCGCCTTCATCATCTTCATATCTTATATCAAAAGTTCTTGCGAAGCTCTCGCCAAGCAGATGACAAGTAGCAATTTGCATCGTCTTACCATCGGGCATAAGCGTATCAAAGGCGATAGAATACTCCGATCCCGGGAATTTGTCCCAGTTTGGTCTCCTTGTAATTATGTATGGTACGGCAAGCAGGTCAAAGAACTCCTGGTATGTGGCAATAGCGGTTTTTATTTGCTTCTCGGCATCCGCTCGGCTTGCATGTGCAGTATGTGCCTCTTTAAAAGAGGTTATCTCACGCAGTCGAATAAGGGGTCTCGTATGCTTTGTTTCATACCGAAAAGTATTCACTACCTGATATATACGGATAGGTAAATCGCGATGCGACCGTATCCAAACCTTAAACACGGGATATATCGCGGTCTCTGAGGTGGGCCGGAGAGCAAGAGGGATATCCAGGTCTGTGCTTCCACCTTTTGTCACCCAAAAGACCTCATCTTCAAACCCTTTTATGTGCTCCTTCTCCTTCATCAACTCATCTTTTGGTATCAAGAGCGGGAACAGCACTTCTTCATGCTCTCTATCCATTAGAGCTTTCAATATAGAATAAGTAAGATTCCTCAGTTTGTATCCGTAAGGATACCACGTATACAGCCCCTTCACCGGATATCGGACGTCTAATACCTTTGCACGCTTCAGTATCTCATTATACCATACACTAAAGTTGTCCACCTTTTGTAATAAGGTCTTGTTCTCAGTTTCAGATTGCATCACATTTATATTTTACCTTCCTAATTATATCTTTTACGAACACACTTACCTCTTTCTTCAGTTCTACAACATACGGCCCCTCTTCACTACTCAGGTCCACTATTCCTGCTATCGCCATCTTCTCGATATGTGCCTTACCCAC
>CAZOEM010000457.1:0-2940 GCA_964578735.1 uncultured Halobacteria archaeon
TCTCTGACGATAATCGTGTCTCCCGCATTTGCAGCATCCACAGCAGCTTGTATCGATGGATAATCATCCGGGACATAAAAAGCCGGCTCTTTTATTGTTATACTGCTTTCTGTGTAACTATACTCTCCCTCATCGTCTGTTACCGTTAATCTTACGCGGTAAATACCCTTCGAAGTAAAGGTATATCTGATAATTTCTTTATCGTGACCTTCTATTACGTAGAAGGGGTCCTGGTTAGCAGCGTTATAAAATTCCCAACGATACTTCTTTATCACTCCCCCACCTAAATCAAAAGAGGTAGAGGCATCTAAGGTTACTTTCTCGCCAATAAGGGGATTTTCAGGAGAAACCGTAAATTCGGCAATAAGAGGGTAGAATGAGTTATTCGTGATAATAGTATGTTCAACTACGTCATCACCATCAGAATCTATCTTAACAGTAACTCCTTTTTCACCTTGCGATAGAGCCGCCCAATCGATGGTGTATTGATGTATTGCACCAGGTGTTGTAGGAATATCTGTAGCGGTAAAAGCAGCGGCTTCGCCATCTTCAAGGGAAGCTATTACCAATCCATAAGTTCCTTTATCTGTGCCTGCTACCATGTAGCGGTAGGAATCGGTCGGGGAAAGTATTATAACAGCTTTAATTTTTTTATCGTATATTGAATTTGGAATTTCTTCTTTTATCTCCCCATTGACTAAGCCCGTAACCCGCCCTTGTGAGTCGTAAACTGCAATATCTCCGGGACTGAAAATAATTGCTAAGAACGCTTCTATTTTGTCGGTAAATTCGTATTTGTCCGCTTTATCTAACAAGTACCCTGCTCTGCCAAAAAGGAAGTCCGCTTCAAAGTAATCCACCACTGCTTGAGGTATTTCCTCAGCATTCTTATAAGCGTTATACTCACAATTCAGTAGATTAACTTTATATTCGTTCTCTTGATCCTTTGTGAAGGATTGAGATAAATAAAGTGAATAAACAGCAGGTTCACTTAGTTCATAATACAGAGCACATTCACTTATTCCCTGCTCCAACACAAAATTATAATTAACATCTACAGTCCATTCTAAATCCTTGCTTGCTTCGAAACAAGGTTTAATAATCTCAATCAATCCAAAAGTAATTAAGTTAACCCCCATCTCCTTTAAATTGTTCATTATACTATCTGAGTTCTCAAAAATTTTTTTAAAAAGATATTCGGCAGAGTTTTCATATGATCGTCCGTAATTGTAATGATTTAAAAAATTATTGGCTTCTACATAATCTGTAATTTCATTTTCATCTACTATCTCTTGTGATAGTTCATAATTATTGATTGCAGAATCCAAATAATTGCTTAGGTCATCTTTTGCGCTAGCCATTGGATTATAGATATATTTCTTCATAAAAAATGAGATTGTTTTTGGAAGTAAGGATTTAATGAGGCCCTCTCCACTTATTTTCAGCGAATGTAATTCTGACTTTGTTGTTTCCACCCACACCATCTCTGTTTTCTCTATCAGCAACATGTTTTCAATCTCCTCTATATATGTCAATTGAAGAATACATTCATCTATTACTTCGATTATTTCTTTTTTGATCTCAACGGAACGCCCTAAAATCAAGAGAACTTCGATTATATCGAAAGAGTTATCTATTTTCTCTTGACATTTTTCTATATCCTCAATTTTTCCCTTGATATCTTGTAACCTTTCCAACTTTTTTGGAATATCTGCAGATCGTTGCCTTGCAAGGTCTATTTGCCCAACTTTTCGAGCAATCTCTGAATCGGAAATTGGATTTTCATCTAAATCAAGATATATTTTAGTTTCACCAGAATCCGGTAGGATTCTCAATTCTTCCGGGTCGATTTTATGTTCAAGTGTAGCTATAATATATTTATCTCCCCCAACGGTTACCTTAATATCTTTTTCAACTATTCTTTCTTCCTCAACAAGAGAGCGAATAAACTCTTCCTTTGTTGGCAGTTCCAGTCCATCTTTAATGCCAGGCGATTCCACTTTTTTTAGATAATCCACTCCTCCGGGGTAAGGCCAACCCTCGGCACACCAACCTGTACCTATAATACTCCCAAAATCAACTTTCCAGAAGTGATACAAAATCTTTTTCTCCTCTGAAACATGATCCTTAGGGATACCATAACGTGGACCGTCTATGATGATGCCTTTAGCCCTCTCTCCGACACCACCTTTCCATGCAAGGTCAGGTGGGTCAGTTCGAACATACAAACCTTTGGAATCACAAACCTCAACCTGATCATCTATGCTGAACTCCGTAGAAGGGTAAAAATCCTTCTTCCTTAGCTGATTCTCTTTAGACCACCCATCACGGGATTCCTTTTCCCAACGTATGCACCACCAATTGTTTCCAGAAGACACTTCTGGTCCCCTTAAGATCATACCTTTGTCTCCTTTTGACTTATGTATTAATACATCACCCTCGGGAGTATCACAAACATCTAAAAAATATCTCGCTTCTATAATATCTCCCTTTTCAAACGTACTCAACAAAGTAATTATCTTGCTATTGGTCCCTTTAGGTTGATAACTATTAGAATGCAAATCTTCAACTTTGCCAATATTCTGATCCTCAAACAAACAACCGTCAACACCCACTCCCCCGGCCATTACCACAAAGCATAGACTAGGAATCGCAAATAAAAACACCAAAATCGCAATAAAAGACCACACCTTCGCGCCTTTTTTCATCATCTGAGGTTTACCGCCTGTAAGAATAGAGTATATGAAGGGCTATAAATAACTTTCGGTACACAGGACCAATCTACCTCTGGAAATGGCACAATCGAAAAATCACTTGATGATTTTTTTAATTTTTCAGCCATAGTACCCCTCATTTTCATCGTGTTTGCAAATAGTAAATTTTTGCTACCATAAAGTGATCCCACATTGACTTCCTGTCCAAAATCCACACTATTCTTAT
>CAZOEM010000458.1:0-2938 GCA_964578735.1 uncultured Halobacteria archaeon
CGGGGATATAGTCAAATAAGCTGTCCAATATCTCGGACAAATGAGGTCTTACATCGCTCTCCTTCAGATTGGTGCGGATAAGCCTCACGCCACAGTTTATGTCGTAGCCAACGCCACCGGGGGAAATGACACCTTCCTCGAAATCCGTAGCCGCAACGCCGCCTATCGGGAAGCCATAACCCTGATGCCCATCTGGCATAACCATAGAGTATTTTTCTATGCCTGGAAGCGAAGTGATATTGATTGTTTGTTGCAGCGTCAAGTCGCTTTTCATCTTTTCCAATAGCGCTTCCGCTGCATATACCCTTGCCGGCACCCTCATATACTCCTTATACGACTGGGGTACTTCCCATACATCGTCTCTTATCTTTTTAAGCGGAATTGCCATTTGAAACATCCCTCATATTTGTAATTACAGTGCATTTGTTTAAAAATTTAGGAAGAAATTAAGAGTGCAAAAAAAATTGTGACACCATGCGGACTAAACTAAACTATGCGCCTGGCGGCTGTGTAGCAGCACCTAAAGCTTCTCGCAACTGCTGTTGCAACTGCTGGTATCTATTCTGTACTCGCTCCTCCTGCCGCTCCAGCGTTTTCAATCGCAAGGCGTAGGTCTCCTTCTTCTCTGACAGTTCCTCCTTTACTTCGTCCTTACCTGCTTTTATCATCAACAAGCCAACATTTTTGTATATCGCTGAATTTTCATCGTGCTTTTCCAATTCCTCTAACGCATTTTCTGAGTCTTGCAACATAGCCTCCACCTGCATCTTCTGCCTTCCCGCGGCTTCTATTTGAACCTTAAGTTGCTGCAACTGAGCAAGCTGGTTCTGCAACTGCGGGGGCATCTCTCCACTTCCACTCATCTTATTATCCTCTTATTGTGTGTCTTTACGACTTTAATTAAACTATTACTTTTGAGTCCTTATAAGTATAAATACATCATGGCCGAAGAAAGAGAGAAAGTGGGGGTATTGGTCATTTCTTATGGCTCACGGGCGGCTGCGTTAATAGATGCACTGAGCAGAAGTGCGAGTTATGAAGCGCGTTTGTTTGTTGCGGACAAGCAAAGGAACCCGTTTAACGTGTCGCATGCAGAGAAGCACGTGGTCATTCCGGATCTGGATGTGGAGAAGATATGCGATTTCGTGAACGCGAATAAAAGCAGCATAGATTTTGGGATTTGCGGCCCTGAGAAGCCAATAATTGCTGGTGTTCGGGATTTGGTAGAGCGTAAGACAGGTGTGCCAATGATATGTCCGACAAAGAGATACGCAATAGAAGGTAGCAAAGCATCGCAACGGTATCTGATTGAGGATTGTTGTGCAGAAGCAAATCCTAAATTCAAAGTTTTTCATCATGCCGATTATAAGAGCGTAAGAGAAGTGAAAGATGCGTTATGGGCATTTTTAGATGATTTTGGTGACGAAGTGGCAGTGAAGCCCGATAAGCCCGCTGCGGGTAAGGGCGTGGGTGTCTGGGGCGACCACTTCACCTGTCGCGAGCACCTTTTCACGCATTTCCGCTCCATTTTTGAGAGTGGCAGTGACGTGATATTAGAGGAGAAAGTAGAGGGCGAAGAATCAAGCTTTCAGGCGTTCTGTGATGGTAAAAGGCTCCTCGCTCTACCGGACACGAGGGATTATAAACGCGCTTTTGATTCCGATTTGGGTCCAAATACCGGTGGTATGGGCTCTTATAAGGATACTAACGATTGGCTACCGTTTATTGATGAACGTGATCGTGAAGAGGAGGTGCTTTTGGTTCAGAAGATATTCAACAAATTGAGGGGGAACGGAAGTAATGACGAGCTGAGGGGTATACCGCTTTATGTCGCTTTTATGCATACCCGAGAAGGTGCGAAGATACTGGAGATAAACAGCCGACCCGGCGACCCCGAAATAATGAATTTATTGCCGGTTTTGGAGCACGATTTTGTAGACCTCTGCTTCCGCATGATAGAAGGAACTCTCTCGCGGCTCGAATGTGCGAAGAAAGCGACAGTGGTGACGTATGCCGTCTCGATGAATTATGGCGGGTACCGTAAAAGATATAGCGGCGATAGAAGGGTTGATTTGAGTGCTGCCTATGCGTTGCAGGATACTTATGGCGATTATTTGCGCGTCTATCCCGGTTCTATGGAGTTACGTGAGGATGGAAATACCTATGCGCTTGGATCACGAACTGTTTGCACAGTGGGCGTTGGTGATACGATGGAAGATGCGAGAGAAATATCTTTGGCAGGGATTAGAAATATAGATGGTGCGTTGTGGAACAGGTGGGATGTGGGAGCTGCACACTACATAGAGCGAAATATAACGAAGATGCGGGAGTTGCGTAGATAAGAGTCATTGCAATTTGGAATTTCTTACTGTGGTGGTATGGTAGGTACGTTTCTTTGGCGGGGTATTAGCCCCCTCGTGGGTACTGTCTAAAAATCCCGCGATTTATCACCGTGGAGATCGCAGAGTTTAAGGCAATTCTTATTGCCCTTTGGTTCTCACGCCATATTTCGCATACATGTAAAGTGCTATCTCAAGGGTAACATGTAAATCCCTCTCCTCGAGCGGTTTGAGTACATAGCCATAAGGCTCTGTTATCTTTGCTCGTTGCACTGTCTCGTCATCCGCATAAGCAGTGAGATATACGACAGGGATTTTAAAGCGAGTACGAATCTGATCTGCCGCCTCTATGCCATCCATACCCTCTTTCAACACAATATCCATCAGTACTAAATCGGGCTTTATTTCACCTGCCTTTTCAATAGCTTCTTCTCCTGTGGATGCTATAGCTAGAACCGAGTATTCCCAACTTTCCAACAGATCTTGCAGGTCCTTGGCAAAAAGGACCTCATCCTCAACAATCATTATCTTTGCTTCTGCCATTTTTTATCCCCTTCTCTATTTTAGCTTGGTGGTATAACATCATCTTCACAGTATAT
>CAZOEM010000459.1:0-2913 GCA_964578735.1 uncultured Halobacteria archaeon
TAATCTGTGTCTTAAAAATCATTGGAAAATGATACAGTTCTGGTAAATTATTATTCGTGAGTTCCCTAATACCCATAATCAGTAAAGAGGGGTAAAAGATAATATGAAAACCGCTATCAAATATATCCAACCTACCACAATTAAATTCTTAATTGAGAAGATTGGCAAAATGACAGATCACAGAGAGGCTAATGAATCGCTGAACCATCTAACGGGTATAGATACATTTTTTAGAAACCAAGAAGATTTTTTAACTTTACTAGAACTTCTTAAGCCAAATTTCATGATTTGTGAAGTAGTTGATAGGCGGGAATATGGTGATTTCCAAACCCCTTATAAATTAACCGACTCTATATGTTCGTATTTGGATAGTGAAGGCATATCACCAGATGTAATAATTGAACCAACCTTTGGAAAAGGGTCTTTTTTAATTTCTGCTCTTAAATATTTCCCAAAGCTAAAGAAAATCTATGGAGTAGAAATTTATGAATCGTACTATTGGGCGGCTAAATTTGCCATAGTTGAGCTATTTATAAAACACCCGGACTTAAATAAGCCGGGAATTTTACTTTATCTTAATGACATTTTTAAGTTTGAATTCATGGAAATTGAAGGAGCAATTGAAAATCATAATGTTTTAGTATTAGGTAATCCTCCGTGGATTACTAATTCGGAGTTAGGTATTTTAAATTCCAAAAACTTACCTAAAAAGAGTAATATTAAGTCACTTGATGGATTGGATGCTATTACTGGCAAGGGGAATTTCGACATATCTGAGTCCATTATTCTGATGATGCTTAACTCGTTTTTAAAATATAAGGGCAATATCGCTATGTTAGCAAAGAATTCCGTTATCAAGAATTTAATTCATCATTTACCAACAACAAGTTGTAAGATTAATGATGCAATCGCTTTAAAGATAAACGCGAAAGAATATTTCAATGCCTCAGTCGAAGCATCGCTATTCAAATGTAGTTGTGGTTCAAATAAGCATTCTCTTACTTGTAAAGTTTCCTCGCTTATCTCTCCTAATTCAATTGAAAACGAGTTTGGGTGGATTGGTGACAAATTTGTTTCCGATGTGGCTCTTTACGGAAAGAACAAAAGATATGATGGAATTTCTCCTTATATTTGGAGACAAGGTGTTAAGCATGATTGTTCAAAAATTATGGAACTACGGCAGATAGCCGGTAATTATTTCAATGGCTTTAGAAGGGAATTAAACATAGAAAAAGATTTAATATACAGTTTAGTTAAAAGTTCTGATTTAAGTTCGCCCGTTATAACAAAGCCAAGAAAGTATGTGATCATAACACAAAATCGTATTGGGGAAGACACAATTTATTTGGCAGCTAAATTTCCAAAGCTTTATCAATATTTAACAGAAAACAAATTTTTTTTTGATCAAAGGAAATCATGTATTTACAAAAACAAACCTTCATTTTCAATATTTGGCATTGGAAAATATTCTTTTAAACCTTATAAAGTTGCAATATCTGGTCTTTATAAGCGTTCTACATTCTCTTTGATAGTACCGGAGAGCGAGAAGCCAATAATGTTAGACGATACGTGTTATTTTTTGGGATTTGATAGTCTTTCTGAATCTATCTTTGTTTGGGCTATTCTTAATAGTGAGCGTGTACAACAATTGCTTGCTACACTTACATTTTTAGATGCAAAACGCCCTTACACAAAAGATATTTTAATGCGCATTAGTACCGACAAAGTCGCTAAAGATATGACCTATAATGAAATAGTGAACCAAATTAAATCATTGGATGAAAAAATCATGGCTAACGTAACAGAGGATAAATGGGAAATATTTCTTGAAAAGATGAGTAAAGGAAACTCAGGGACAAAACAACTATCATTATTTGAAATAATGACAAATCAACCTTCATCATCCTTGACTTCGGCTGAAAACTGAGCACGGGACAGCAGATAAATAGCACGATGTTTGTGGAAAGCGTGGAGACCCAAATTTTGGTCGTTTATGCAATATAATCTTTGGGCGTGATCGCAACTCTTCGTTTCAGATTCTTCTTCTAGTACCTTCAACGACCATGACATTAATCTCAATCTCTGCGGTAACGCTCCGGACCCTTTATGCTGATGAAGTTAGCTTGACTTTCTGTCGCCACAGCCTTTGCTAACAGCGTTTTCCCACTTCCCGGAGGACCATAAAGCAGCAATCCCTTCAGCGGGTTGGTATGAAAAGCATCAAAAGCTTCCGGATATTTTAGTGGCCATTCAACAGCCTCCAGCAATTCCGTCTTCGCACTCACCCACGTCCTCACATTTTACCTGTGGTGACTCAAGGAATACTTCACGCATAGCAGACGGCTCCACATTCTTAAGCGCATCGCGGAAGTCTTCTTTCTTTACCTCTAACGGCGGTATCTCCTCATCGATATTTATCTCCTGTATGTTTAGATAACATAGAAGCTGTAAAAGTGAGAAATAGTTTTCATGCACTCATAAACGAATACAAGAAATTATACCTTGCTATCCACGTCGTATCACAGATGATAGATGAAATTAAGAGTGCCGGCACGCTAGTTATGGACATAGAGAATTTAGATGTAGAAGAGGTAGCGAGAAAAATTTCAATACGATAGGGCATAACGGAGGTGACAAAAAGTGGCAAATAAGAATACGCTCTGCACTATAAGCCTGGTATTTGCATTGTTGCTCTTTTCTCTTCTACCTTCCGTAGTTTCGGCAGACGCTGCTTTCTCTTCTATTACGATAACAGATGCAAAGCCCACGGAGTTACATCCTGGTGATACACGTGAAGTCGTTCTGACGGTGAAGGGGAACCCACAAATATTAATTTACCAGAACTGTATCATTTTTCAAGATTTTTTAAGACACAGATTAACGCAGATTAACACAGATTTAAAGTAGCGTATT
>CAZOEM010000460.1:0-2907 GCA_964578735.1 uncultured Halobacteria archaeon
ACCATTTTTTTACTATTTTTGTAAAAATCTCACTTGGTCAATACCGCACCGTATATCCTCCGAACAATAGCCTTTAAGACAGAAGATTATACAAAAACAACACTGGTTCATGGCTTAGTGCAGCCAAAGATCAATGAGGTTAAGATAGAGGGCGTCGATTACCACCGGAACGTTGTTAAAGGGCAGATAAATCCGTTTAACGTCATGCTGCGGAATCATGGTGATAAGGATGCATTTGACGTTACGCTGAGGATGGGCAGTGAAGCGATTCAAAAGAGTGTATATCTGAACGAGAAGGAAACAAAAACAGTACCGTTTGAAATTGATACTTCGGATATGCCGTTAGGGATTATTAGAGGGCAGGTTGCTGTTTTTAGGGACGAGAGAATGGACTACTTGAACCTGACGATGTTTGTGGCATCGAAGCTGGAGGCTTCTACGCTCATTGTGACAAACCTTTTGAGGTTTAATGAATCAGAAGATTTGAGGAAAAAACTTATCCGTTTAACACACCATCCGGCAGTAAATGGTATTCTTCTGGACGTCTCATGCAACTACACAGAGTTCGATTCCAATTACAACGCAAACAACCTTTGTAAAGCGATAAAGCAGCAAATCGAGTCGGTAATTAACGATTATCCAAACATAAAGTATCTGATAATCGCGGGTGACGACAGAGTCATCCCCTTTTACCGTGTAAGTGATGGCACAAAAGAGGTCTTCACTCGTGAAACGGGATTGCCAGATGAAAGCAAGTATTACAAATCAGATCACTACCCAAACCCGCTATCAGAATCAATAGACGATGCTTTATCGTCCAATCAGTTCTTAACCGATGATTTTTACTCCAGATCAGAGGGTGACAGAGTTCTGGCAGTGGGTCGATTGGTAGAAAAACCTGATGAGATAATCAGAGCGATTGACATGTTCTTCAACTATTACCAGCTAACACCAACAGACGTCTTCGTCACCAGTTGCGAGACCCCCGGTTATGAGTTCATGTACGATGGTAGTGAAGAATGCTATCAAGAATGGTGCAAAAGAATAGATACAGATAAAAGAATAAATACAACATTCAAATACCGGTACGAGAAGGGTTCAAACTACGGTCAGCCCCATGAAATCATAGATAAAATCTACAATTCCTCTGTTTCTGCTATCTTCCTTCATGCAAACTACGATCAGTTTGAAGTGCCACCGGGAAAAGGAGGAGGAGAAAACGGTTACTTAAAGGCAGGCGAGCTAAAACTGTTAAACGGCTCGCTGATTTACTCCATAGGCTGTCATGCCGGATTAACCATACCAAATGTAAATGATCTGCCACAATCGTTCCTTTCACACGGAACGATAGCGTACATCGCACCGACGGGCTATGGACTTGGAGGTGTAATTACAGTTGCAGGACATGAGCGGCTCCTGGATTATCTTACGAAACGAATAGCGCGCGGTGAGGATGTCGGTTTTGCTTTGTTAAATGCAAAGAACGATTACTATCTGGACAATTTTCACATGGATACCGTGGATGAAAAGGTACTGAGAAGCTTAACGCTCTATGGCTTCCCCATGTACACTGTCAGACTTGATTCGCACCCACCGGCTAAGAGCGAAAGTGCATGCGCAACGCCTCTGCTCGGTCATGCAGCGCAAAAGCGGTCCATTGCTGCACTGGGTGGAGATACATTTGAGGTGCATGCAAAGGAAGACATTGCTTATACCGCATCGAACATAACTCTTGAGAAGATTACGATAACATTAGAACCCACTTGTAACGTTGTCAAAACAGAAAATGGAACATATTACACGTATGAAGGCTACACTACCGAAGCAGGCATGCCGATCCTGCCAAAAGCCACCCTGTATATTATTCGCGATGAGAAGGAAATCCGGGGTATGGTATTGCGAAGTGCGAAATTTGACGTAAAAGATACGACATTAGTAGTAGAAACCTTTGCGGTCTCTGGTGCTGTAGGGCGAAGCTATAATTTCACCGGCTGGTATCCTACCATTCCATTCACGCTTAACTCGATTGGGGACCGGCAGAGCATTGTTACTGCTTCTGCACAATACAAGTTAATAAAAAGGGTGTCAATTAATGCATGGCATGGTACTATTAGGCTATTCAATGAGACCGTATTAGAGATCTTCCGCGTTCCTGAGGGTGCAAATCGCGAGAAGCCGGTGGTGGACGTAGCTATTGATACGGGTACGGTCACTGTTAAGGCAGAGGACAATGCAGGTATTTATGATGTTCTCATCACGTATCTGGGTCCGGGAAATAGAACGTGGGCGAGTAAAAGGATGGATAAGCAGGATAGAGGTAAGCGGAGTGTGGAATACCGCATACCATTGAACAATACCGCGTTTTTCGTTCAGGTTGTGGATGTCGATGGCAATGTGGAGATTGACGATAATAATGGTGATTATTATGTATGTTGAAATTGTTTGGAAGAAATGGCAAGGTCAGTAAACGTATCGGACAGGCAACTGTTTCTGATATCGTGAAGTTATTTAAAGACATAAGAGGAACTAATAACTAAGTGGCGGCTATAAAATGAGAAAAGAGAGTCAGATGCTATGGGCGCAGGCATCAGATAAAAAGTCAAATGAGATAGGGCTGAAAGATGCTTTAAAGGATGTAGTTAAGGGGGTATGAATTATTTGATAGGCGGTTTTTGATGGAATAATAAAAGAAGATGAAGAAAATTTTGAAAAGTTGGACGACTATATTGACTGGAATTCATACAGCGAAACTTTAAGAGATTTAGAGTCAAAAATGAGATATATAGAAGATGCTAAAGACTTTAGAATTACTTAAGAGCAAGCTCGTCAAACGCTATGAAATTCTTCTTTTTAGCATTACCTCTCTATAATTACACTCCCTCCATGATCAAAGAGGACACAATACCC
>CAZOEM010000461.1:0-2900 GCA_964578735.1 uncultured Halobacteria archaeon
TAGAGAATATTAAAGCTATAACTCCAGAAGAGTTAGGTTTTTAGGGGAGCATGAATCCAAAAGTGTCAATCATAATCCTTAACTGGAACGGCTGGAAGGTTGAAATGGTGCGGGGCGATGAGCGATGGGTAAAGGGTTGACGGGTAACGGGTATCTGGCAACACATCCCGATCACACATTACCGATCGCAGATCGCATGGGTAACTCGTCACAAATCACATATCACAAATTACAGAGAAATGAGAAGTCATAAGGATCTAGATGCATGGAAAAAGAGTATGGATTTGGTGGATAGCATTTATAAAGTTTCTAAATTATTTCCAAATGAGGAACTTTATAGTTTAACAAATCAGATGAGAAGAGCGGCAGTTTCTGTTCCTTCGAACATTGCAGAAGGAGCAGCAAGAGGTTCTAAAAATGAATTTATTCAATTTCTATATATTTCTTTGGGCTCTAAAAAGATATATAAGAAAATGACTAACTTTAAGTTGGTGATAAAATGAGAATAATTTTCACTGCGTTGATAAAGGAAGAGGCAGAAGGAGGGTACTCGGTATTGTGTCCGGAGTTGGGGGTTGCGAGTCAGGGAGAAACGATAGAGGAGGTAAAGAAGAACATAGTTGAGGCTGTTGAGTTATACATGGAATCCGCAAAGGATTTAGGGATCTTAGAAGAAATATTAGATGACGTAGGAATTGATACAAAAATCACCAAAGAACCAATTGTACTGAGCGAGTACGTTAGTACTCCTTTACAAGCGTGTTTAGAATGAAGCTACCAATTCTATCTGCAAAAGAGATTATCAAAGCACTGAAGAAGGATGGTTTTAGTTTTAAAGCAAACAGGAATGAGCAGGGAGAAATTCTTTGAGCTGGTGAAAAAATGAATCAAAGAGTCTCAATAATAATCCTTAACTGGAACGGCTGGAAGGTTGAAATGGTGCGGGGCGATGAGCGATGGGTAGGGTTGACGGGTAACGGGTATTGGATAGCGCATTATCGATCACACATTACGAATCACAGATTACGCATCACGGATCACACATTACCGATCGCAGATCGTGATATGAGAGAGTCGCCGGTGAGGGAGATGGTGAAGGCGCTGAAGGAGTTTGGAGTAGAGGCATATGGTTATGACCCTTTGCTTAGCAAGGAGGAGATAGAGGGGTTTAGTGTAAAGGCTTTGGATAATTTGGATGTGGAAATTAAAATGGATGGTGTGATTGTGGCGGTTGCGCATGATGAATTCAGGAAGATGAAGCTTGAAGATGTAAAAAAGTTTATGAATGATAAGCCAATAATAGTGGACGTGAGAGGAATATTTGATGAAGAAGCAATCACTGCGGGAATCTAATTCCAATAGCTTTGTGCTTTATTATAGTATATCTCTAATTTTATAAATAAGAAGTAATGTGAGGAAAGAGATGAAAGCAATAATAGATAAGAGAAAAATAGAGATTTTAGACCGAGAAATCCCTGTGGAAGGCATTGTCGAATGCGAAGCCTTGCTTGAAGGGAATATCTTAAAGATAATACTCCCCCAGAGAGGCCCCTTAAAGAGAGCAGTAGAAAGGGTTATTAAATATCTTGAGAATCCAGATAGTGAAAGTGATATTGAGACCATGGCTTCGGCTCTCGAGGTAGATATAAATTGAAAAGGGTGATTATAGATACAAGCTTATTTGAATATGGATTTGTGAAGCCAAAGGAGTCCGAATTTTTAGATTTGCATCAAAAGGCTAAATTATGGTTGATAGCAGTTCTCAAAAAAGAGGACATCGAGATATTAATGAGTGCCTATCAAATTGCAGAGGTACTCGAAGTTTTCAGGAGAGTGGGAGCCAGTCATGAAGCTAAAGAAAGTTTTATTGATATGGTTAATGAGGAATTTATTAAAAGAGTAATCTCTTATGAGACAGTAATGGAAGCATATATGCTCAGTGTAAGGTCAAACATCCATATTTACGATTATCTGGTAGTTTTACCGTTCAAAGAGGAAGTAGAAGAGATGTATTCCGCGGATAAGCATTTTCAGCATTCCGACTTCACATCTATTGCCAATGTCATAAATCCTCTTACGGGCTGGATAACTATTGAAGGGAAAAAACCACAAAAGATACTAAATACATCTTCAATCTCAGATCTTTTGTGAATGAGAAGCCCGTGTTGATTGATGTGCGAGGAATGTTTGATGAAGCAGCAGCAAAAGATATATATTATCTGTTTGTCAGTAATGGAATCTTATTCAATTTCTATATATTTCGTTGGGCTCGTTATCGGAGCTCGAAACGCAGGTTATAATTGCAAATAGATTAGGATATTTAATTTTAAGTGATCCAAATAACTTATTGGAAAGTAGAGAGGTTATACGAAAGTTAATAAACGGCTTAATATATTCTTTAGAAAGGAGAGAGAAGTAATGGGTAATGAGTAATGAGTAACAGGTCACAGATTACATATTACCGCCCGCAGGGCGTGATGCTGCATCTACGAAATGGAATTTCCAGCCTTATAAGCAGGGATTGGTTGGCGGGCGCTGCATTCCTGTTGATCCCTATTATCTTGTGTATAAAGCAAAGGAGTTAGGCTATCACCCTTAAGTGATACTAGCTGGGCGAGCGATAAACGATTATATGCCGAAGCATGTAGCAGAAATGGCAATCAAGGGATTGAACGAAGTTGGAAAGGTGATAAAAGGCTCTAAAGTGTTAATAATGGGTTTGACATACAAGGAGAACGTTCCGGATACGCGGGAGTCGCCGGTAAGAGAAATGGTGAAGGAGTTGAAGGAGTTTGGAATTGATGTTTTTGGGTATGATCCTTTGCTCAGCAAGGAGGAGATAGAGGGGTTTGGTGTGAATGCTTTGGATAATTTGGATGTGAAAATTAAAATGGATTGTG
>CAZOEM010000462.1:0-2899 GCA_964578735.1 uncultured Halobacteria archaeon
CCGGTGTGAATGATCGGCTCGGCATGGAGCACATAGATATAGAATTGATAAACAATGCCCGATTTCTGCATACCAGCTCATTTGTAAACACGGTGCAATTGGAGCTGCAATGTGAATTGGCACGTAGAATAGAATCGAAACTAAGTTTCAGCCCGGGGATGCTCTGTTTCAAATACGGGCTTGATGACTTGGCAGAGCTAATAGCACGCAGTGAAGTGCTTTTTATCAGTGCTAGTGAATTAAAATCGATGATGTTGAGTGAAGACTATGAAAAAGGTGCCACAAATCTTTTTAATCTCGGTGCTAAGAATGTATGTGTGACTCTGGGCGCAAGAGGCAGTTATGTCGCCAACAGCACCGGTGAATCGCATCTGATAGATGCGTATCCAACGGATGTGGTAGATACGACAGGTGCAGGTGATGCGTTCGCAGCAGGGTTTTTATATGGGCTGCTACACGAAAAAGGGATATACGAAAGTGGTAAACTAGGTAATTTGGTGGCTTCTTTTTGCATTCGTGAATACGGCTGTCGGAAAGGGCTGCCTTATGAACTTCAGTTATAAGGGCCAGACCACCCTTATCATCAAACGTTGCAACTATCCATTCTGCGGACAAAAAAGACTCCCGCGTTTTACCAGAAATTCCAAATCTCAAACAATATCTAAGAGGAAATATTTGGGAAAAATAGTTGCCTTTTGTGAGAAAGAATTAGTAGCAATTGGAGATGCGATCAATCAGGCACTAAAAGCGGCTGAGAAGAGATACCCCCAAAAAGCGTTCTATTTCTGAAGAATCGGAAAGAATCCGACATGTGGCTATATATACAGATTTTAACGAGAATAGAACAATAGTAACCAGATTTCAGTACTTTCTGGCCACCTTATCCTATATTAATCCCTATTTCTTGTGTTAATCTTGTGGAATCTCATGGGTTTTTAACAAAACATAAACCTTCATAACTGTCCCTGAATACTTATCCACTTCACCGAGCGAATTCAATTCCCTTTCCAACCACTCGAGATCAACCGCCTTAAAATCGCTGACTGCGTGGATTTTATCGAACCCTTCGGACGTAAATTCCGCTATGATACACTTCTCCTTTGCTACGCGATATACCTCCTGAATGAACTTCCTTCTTTTGTCTAGTTCAATGTGATGCAAAACGGCGTAACTGATTACCACATCAAAACTTCTGTCCGGATAAGAGAGAGAAGTTGCATCGCCTATCTCAAATGTGATTCGCTCTGTTTCATCTTCGGCATCTCTCTTCGCAGCCATCAAGACATCCGCGGAAATATCTATATTCGTAACAGTGCAATGGAAATCCCGGGCTGCAATAGCCGCAAGCGGTCCTGCACCTATGTCCAACACGGTCTTATTTTCTACTGCCCATCGCTTCAATATTTCCGCTCTTTCTATCAAACCTTCTGCATCTTCTTCCAATCTATCTTCTTGCATTTTAGCCTCGTATTTAAATCTTTGCGGTATTCCAAATAAGTGCAGAATTTCATATCACTATATTGTGCAGGCACATATTGCTTTTACATCGAATTTCATGGTTTTAACTCACAATCCTTTTAAAATCATCATCATCCCAGAGATTTTTAAAATCATCGTCAGTTTTTGCTGTTTCTTTAAATTTAGCATCTAAATCTATTGCTTTAGACAAATTTTTTAGAGCGTTTTCTTTGTCGCCTCTTCGCGAATATGTACAAGCCTTGTTGTACCATGCATTAGCAAAATCAGGTTTAAACGTAATCGCCTTATTATGGGCTTCAAGTGCTTCAGCATAATGATCGAGTCGGCCAAGGTCAACTCCTCTGTTATCCCACGCATCAGCAAAATCAGGTTTAAACTCTATCGCTTTATCATAGGCTTCAAGCGCTTCATTGTGACGCTCGAGTTCGTCAAGTACAACTCCTCTGTTGTTCCACGCATTAGCAAAATCAGGTTTAAACTCTATCGCTTTATCAAAGGCATCAAGCGCTTCATGGTAACGATCAAGTTCGTCAAGTACAACTCCTCTGTTGCTCCACGCATCAGCAAAATCAGGTTTAAACTCTATCGCCTTATCATAGGCTTTTAGTGCTAATTCATATTCGCCTCGGTTGTAATGGTAATCTCCATAATGAAGGTGATCCTCAGACTTCAATGCAACTCCAAAAAACTCAAGTAATTCTATTATCTTTCCATATTCACCTAATAACCTTTTTTGGTCTTCAGAGAAGGGTTCTGGAGGGAATGGGAAATCCTTAGCGAATTCTCTAAAATGACCCAGCCCTTCTTCTGCGTTTTTCAACCCTTCAATGATAGGTCTCGCCTCTTCCGCGGATTTCTTAGCTTCGTCTGCGTCTTTCTTCGCCTCTTCAGCACTTTTCTTAGCTTCGTTTGCATCTTTCTCTATTTCTTCTGCATTTTTCTTTGCTTCGTTTTTATCTTTCTCTATTTTTCCCCTAAGTTCTTTCCACTGCCCAATTTCGGTAAATCCCCAAGCGCCAAGTATTACAAATATTAAGGCTAATAATCCCACCATCACACCCATTAGGCTAGCAACTGTATTGAGAATACTTATAGACTTATCAAGGCTTCTCTGCGCGTGATTTAGAATATCTTCTTGACTAAATTCACTCTTTGCCGGCAAGCTTGAAGGAGGGGGAATATTTACTGTGTCATTTTCCTGTCCACAGGAAGTATGAATTGAACAACAGATAATAACGGTTATTAGTAATAGTCGTATTAAAAATCCTCTCCTTTTACTCATAGTATTTACACCGTTTGTAATATGATCTATGTTGATATATAAATATAGGATATTGTATAAGATATTGCTTTTGCAGGCATCTTTAGGGATTTCTGAATGATACTCTATTATATAAAGGTTGTGGTATTTTGTATATAA
>CAZOEM010000463.1:0-2882 GCA_964578735.1 uncultured Halobacteria archaeon
CTATAACCGCTTCGGTATCTACGTCAATATACTCGCCCGGCTCGTCACCAAAGACATTGTATCCACCAGCCATCTCAAGCTTCTGACCCCATCCAGCTTTATTAGTTGCTGTATGCCACTCTCTCCAGCACTCTAAGTACACTGTCTTTTTATCTTCTTCAGAAAGCCCTTCTACTTGCTCATCAATGCTATTCACGTATCCCTGGTAGAACTCCAGGAACTCGTTTGTCGCGTCCACTGTGTTCAAGACATAACCCATCTTTTTTGTCTCGTCCACAAAAATCTCTCCTGGTCTGTAGTTGTCAAAGCGAAGCACTGTTATGTCATGGTCCGTAGCTTCTAGCTTATCCAGGATGTCATCGCAGTAAGACGTTGAAAAGGATGCATATAAAAATACAAGATCGGGCTCCAGCTCTAATGCCTTTTCTATATCCGGCGACCAGACGGACCCTACACTGGGATAATCGCTGAATTCCGGGAAGAAAATATTATCTGCTACGGCATATCTGTTTATGCCCACTACGCTCTCTGTTGCCTTAATTGATCGCATTGTTTCAAGTGCTTCACTGAATACTACTATCCTCTCTATTGGCTCCTTCACTGTCACTATCCTATCCGCAGAATCAACAAGCGTGAGTTCAGTTTCCTTGCCAAGAAGAATCAGCCCGATTTGCGTCATGTCGCCTACGTCTATTTCTCCGTCATAGTTCGCATCAGCCAAATTCGTTTCCTCTTCTAACCCGCATATTATCCTCGCCGTGTAAGTGAAGTCACACATGTCTATGGTATCATCTTCGTTCGCATTGCCGTAAATTTCAAGTGTATTGTCTTCGGAAGCTGTTGTAATCGCACTTGTTTGCACAGTTTGCCCCGCAGCAATTGCCGGCATAGCCACTACCAGCATCGAACATAGCACGATTGCTATTTCCACTACTGTAACTGTTTTTGTTTTCATTTTTTTGTTTTTATCACCTCCTATTTTTATGATTATCATGAACGTGGTGATGCTTTAGTGCATTTTCAACCCATTTTGGCAACGTTGCTTCTGAATAACTGTCAAAATCAGCAATATAAGGTTTTATATCCAGAATAGGAGTTCCATCTAAGGCATCCAACCCTTTCACTAACACCTCTCCGTTCTCAGGCGAAAAAGTTACTAATTCCACTACCGAAAGAGCGATAGGATTAGGTCTGACTGGCATCCTGGTGGCAAAGACTTTCACCCCTGGGGGCTTATGGTGATGCTTTGGCAGCTTCCATTCTCTTGCTTTGTGAACCCAAAAGAGCACAATTATGTGTGAATAGCCCTTTAAACCTTCTAAATCGGGGGCATGCTCGGGATAAAACAGTATTTCCGTAGTATCTTCGCCCCACCCGTTTTTTCCATGAGAGTGTGGTACATCATCAAAATGGTGATATCTTGATTTGACATAGCCGATGGGGTTCACAACATAACTTTCTCGAATGGTCTTATCATTGCTTTCAACAGGCATAATATCAGCTCACCTCCGGGTACACGAACACGCCATGCTCATCCAGGTCATAGTCCACTTCAAGGAATCTCGTGAGGTATTCCTGATGGATTGCCTTTGGATTCAAGTCTTCGAACAATTCCGGATGGAACCATTTTGCCAGGTATGCAGTGCATATAAAGTGTGTAGGTGTACAAACAAAACCATAAGGAAATATGTACACACTTTCATTTTTCACCGCAGCCACATCCGTCAATCCTGAACGCTTCATGATTTCGTCTCTTGTTTTTATCAGTATAGTGGGATCATCTAAATTATAGCCGGGAGATTTTTCACCCTTGACTATGATCTCCGGATTTCGCTTTATCACTTCCTCGGGGTCTATATCTATGCTACCAGATAAGTCGCTAAAGATATTATCTCCACCTGCATATACAATCATATTGTGACATGATGTCCCGGCACCTACTGTCTGATACTGTTTATGAGGCAGTTCAACGTAGACCTTCGGTTTATCCTGTTCCGCGATTTTATCCACTCTCTCTTCGATCACGTTCGTATATTTCTCATAGAACTCAATGAATTCCTCCGCTTCCTCTCTTTTTCCAAATAGGTATCCCGATTTTCTTACTTCTTCCACATAATACGAGGGGTTGTCGCAGTCGAAACAAACTACCGTGATACTTGGATTTATTTGCTTGAACTGCTCTATAATCTCTTCGCTTCCACCAAATATCAGGTCCTTCCCGCCAAGAAAGACTGCATCAGGATTGAGGCTCAATACTGCCTCGTAATCCGGTTCTCTAAACCAACCAGCTGTTGGATAGTCTCTGACCTCAGGAAATAAAGTTCCATACTGCGACATCAACCTCTCGCAAACACCAACTACATTGTCTGTTGCTTTGATTGATCGCATCGTCACGAACATGCCGTGATTGAATACAACTACCCTATTTAGGGGTTCTCTAGCAGTAACAGTTCTATCAGCGGAATCAACAAGTGTGAGTTCACTTTCCCGTCCAAGAATAATCAGCCCGATTTGCGTCATGTCGCCTACGTCTATTTCTCCGTCATAATTCGCATCCGCCAAATCCGTTTCTTCTTCTAACCCGCATATTATTCTCGCTGTGTAGGTGAAGTCACACATGTCAATGGTATCATCTTCGTTGGCATTGCCATAAATCTCTAAAGTGCCTGTATCACTAGCAAGCGCCGGATACACCAGCAGCATTGTACAAAGTGCTAATCCTACCAACAATACAATTTTTGTTTTCATTTTTTCCTTTTTTCACATCCTAAAACTTTTTCTTCTACGAAGTGTTTTCCTGCGAAAGCGTTTTTTGATAAAACTTTTCTTAAAAGTTTTGTAAACGCTTTTGCGAACCAAAAGGGTTTAAAGAAAAGCTACAC
>CAZOEM010000464.1:0-2874 GCA_964578735.1 uncultured Halobacteria archaeon
CGCTTCGACCATTCTCGCAGTGATGGATTGTTGTGCATAGGGGTTGTTATTGTCGAAGAACTCATTTAAACCGAGATCATATTTGTCCTGGATATAGACGTCATAGACTTGATTCCACATATCTTCTGTGATTAAGTCTGGCGTAACGACATCCCACCCCCAGAGGTGCTCAGTAAATCTCATCATCTCCCTTGCGCCAGCATAATCGTGTTCCATCATTCCTTCAATCCACCTCGGATTGAAGTTTCTTGCATTGATCTCTCTTCGCAGATAGCTCTTCAAGGTCTCTGTCTTTGGATTGTGCGGGTCTCTCAGGTTAGTAATATACAAATCAGGTGTTTCTCCTGTTATACTTCTTACAGCCAAAGCCAATCCACCAAGGTGCTGGAAGTAATCATCGGTGTCGAGCATTCCAAACAGATTTGAGCTGTCGCTGTGCACCGCAACCTCAACATCTGCAAGGTTCTGACGGAAGAGATCAACATTCGGCACACCCCATCCATCTTCGCCATAGGCATATCCCATTCTATTGATGAAGAAGTTTGCAAGCTTTGTTTCATTTTCCCATGTATTACTGGCTGCGATTGCATTTTCAAGGCCTACACCATAATTCCCAAGGGACATTGCAAACACTCTCGCCATCGAGAGGCTTCTTGCTTCCTCTGCTTCGTAACCATTTGCTATTAACCAGTCATAGATCGCATCCGAGTTCTCCTTGACGTAATTTGGATAGGTATCATTCTCTGCTTGAGCAGCCAGACGAACTGCCTTGTCCAATAATTTAATCTTATTTGGGAAGGTGTCTCGGTATAAACCTGATGTTGAGATGAGAACGTCGATCCTCGGTCTTCCAAGTTCACTGGACGCAATGAGTTCAACATCTGTTACCCTTCCTTTTGAGTCCCATACAGGTCTTGTGCCAAGTAGATAGAGTATCTGTGACTCCATGATGCCTTGATGTCTCATCGTCTCTATTGACCATAAGACAAAAGCACTCTTGTTTGGAAATGTTCCATTGTGTTCTTCTTTGTATTGGCTTAAGAGACTGTCCGCAACCACTTTTCCAACCGCCCATGCTTCTTTTGTCGGTATCAACCTGGGATCGAAGGAATGGAAATTATTTCCGGTTGGGAGTGCATCAGGATTTCTTATTGGGTCGTTTCCTGTTTTCGGTGGCACATATCTCCCTGCTAATCCATCGAGTATCCTTGGTATCTCGATGGTACACCTGGTAAGATTCTCTGCATAGACCTTAGCGGTCTCAAGATCGGTGGTCACATTAGGGGATACATTTCCCGGTCCAAGGATCTTTTCCTGTGCATCATCTGAGCTTGAGCCGTTGAATATTGCCTCTCTTAAAAGATATTCCATCACGGTGCAGTTCTCATGTGCTGGATTCAGTGCATGCGGGTCCGGATATACCTCTGCGATATGCTCTGTAAAGTCTTCACCGAGCATCGATTCGACCATCGATAAGAGCTTCCAATCCACAGGGGGCGAGCCGAGTATATGCAATCCATAAGGTATGAACTCCTCTGCCAGCTTATGAATATGGAGGTGAAGTTCTCCGTTTATGAAGTACTCGAAATCTGATTCGTTCATCGCTCTGAGATCGTCTACCGTCACGCCCAGATCCTCACTCAAACTGAGATTCTCGTATAACTCTGTTATCGTCTCCCGGTATTCGAGTTTGAGCGCATCTTCTGCGCTGAGATATTGATGTATCTTCTCATGCAAGAGAGAGAAATCGCCATACCGCCCTGATGCAACGATCGGCGGGGTCAGATGATCCACGATCACTGCGTTCCCTCTCCGCTTTGCCTGTGTGCCCTCTCCAACGTTATCCATAATATAGGGATATACCACTGGAAGATCCCGGATCAGTATCGCGGGCCAGCATTCTTTTACCGATAAAGCTGTTTCCTTCCCAGGTAGCCATTCCAGTGTTCCATGCGTTCCAAAATGGATGATCGCATCCGCCCCATATTCCTTTTTGAGCCATAGGTAAAAGGCTATATTTTGGTGATGCGGTGCAAGTTCCTTATCATGATATAACACGGATTGATCCTGCAACCATCCTCTTGTTGGCTGCGGTGCAAGCAGCACATTTCCAAAGGATAGTTTCGGAATTACGAGATACTTTCCCGTTTCATTCTCATAAACCATGATCTCGCCAGGCGGGTCACCCCATTTTTCGATCACTTCCTGCCGTTTATTCGCGGGCAGTTCATTGAACCATGCCTCATACTTCTCTGCCGGGATCAAAACAACACTTCCGTTCTCCACCATGCTTTTGAGTTCACCAGGCGCCCATGTACCAATATTTCTCCCCCTGATGGAGCATAAGATCGAGAAGTTCCTTCTCATCAGGCACTTCCCCTTCTATTTTGTATCCTTCTTCCTTCATCTCGGCCAGAAGGGTTTTTAGACTCGGTACTATATCTAAATATGTCGCGCCGAGATTATCCTTTCCTCCACCGTGATTGTAGTATATGATCGTAATCTTCTTCGCAGCATTATCCTTCCTGTGAAGCTTTGCCCATGATATCGTTCTGTCCGTAATCCAGTCAAGTTGATAATTAAATGGCTTGTAATAGTAGTCCCCGCTTACAGGATCCTCCTCATTGCCTGAAAGGATGATGAACTCGGTCGCTCCATCGAGCTCAGGGAGCGCAATCTTGTATGCAATCTCTGAAGGCGATAGTCCGTTACTCCCTTCCCACCTGCTCTGGTTTGCGGAGCTCAGGATTCCCTTGATCGGGGTCACGTTAAGATCCTGAAGATAGGCAAGCCCCTTATCTTCAGAACCATACCACAACCTGAAGGACTTGAGGAGGATCAGTGAGTCAACGAGCGGTTCACCATCCTTAAAGA
>CAZOEM010000465.1:0-2858 GCA_964578735.1 uncultured Halobacteria archaeon
GATGGTTTGAATCCTAGAGAATTCTTCATATCAACATATGGATGTCGAAAAGGAGAGTACAAAGAAAATTATAGAGAAAATCGTCAATGAAATTACTAGCGATATATGTATACATAATTATCCTGTTTACAGAGATGAAGCAAAAATATTAGGACTTAATGTAATTACTCCTAATGACACTTTAGAGAAAATCTTATGGAATATATATGAAAAATATGCCGAAGATATGGAGCTTAGAAAACAATTCGACCCCTTAGAAATTATAGGGCAAGGGAATGCTAAAAGTATAAAATACGGAGCAGCATATATTGAAAGCGTAAAGGCACAAGACACCTTTTATTATGATATCCGTATAAATAAAATTTTGGCTCCTCAAGCACCAGGACAACCTCCCTTGCCAAGGGCAAATGTAAATATAGCAGGTTTTGCTTGGGAAAAAGTGAGGTGAATATTATGAGTACAACTATAGAGTTCCAATCTATTTCTTCATCTTATAGTGCTCAGCAAGATATTGGCACACTGCAACAAGAGATAGAGACTAAGGAGGGACAGGCGGTAAAAGGCGGCAGAGTCTATCCTTTTAGGTTAATTGGTCCTTGGGTTTCAGAAGAATGGAAACAAGAAAGTACTTCTGCTATCTTTTGGAAATTAGAGTATTCGCAAGAGCAAAAAACAGGCAAAGAAGCAAAGAAAAAGATGACCAAGACTGATAAAGATATCCTTGAAGCAGGTAAGAAATATTATGAAGAGCACAAAAATATTCTGCTGAAAAAGTATATAGGTAAGTATATCGCGATTCTTAATAATAGAGTAATTGGTTCAAGCAAAGATTTTTCAAAGCTTGCGCAAAGGATATACAAAAAGTATGGTTATCAAACTATTTATATGCCATTTGTTGAAGCGGAGAAGAAAATAGTTAAAATTCCCTCTCCAAGAATCAAGTTTTCATAATTATGTCAAAGAGAAAGAATATATTGCTTTATCCTTATGATGAACAGAATTTTAATCCTCCGGCTCCATCTTTAGGAGTTTATTTAAGTATACCAAGTTCAACATCACAGAGACAAAGTGTAAAATCTATAGCTTTGCTTGATTCTGGAGCAGATATAACTGCAATTCCGAGATGGGCAATCCAACAATTACAACTTAAATATGTAGATGAGACATTTGTCAGCGGATATGACAGGGCCGAAAAAAAGGCTTTTGTTTATTCAGTGAAAGTTATTTTTGAAAAGATAGGTAATTTTACGATTAGAGCTATAGCAACAGATGATATTTATGTTTTAGTTGGGAGAGATATTCTTAATAAATTGCAGTTATTTTTGAAGGGCAGAACTAGAGTTTTTGAAGTTAGTTGAAAACTTTCTAATAATTTACTTGTTCTTTTGAATATCAATAAAGATGGGCAAATTTTGCCCCCACCCAAAATTTGCCCAAAGAGAGTGATAAAAATCAAATTCCCTTTTTGGGGAAGCAGGCTCGGAGCGCAGGGAACGGAATCCCGATTTATCGGGATGAAAGTCCGAGCACCGAGACTGCGGGTGGGGAGAAGATTCGGCTTCCCCTTGACACCAACCTTAAATGTATTGATGTAGAAGTATCGAGGACGCAAGCCCTGAGCAAAGCGAAGGGCAAACCGAATTGCAGTGTTAAGTTTTTGTTAATGATTTCTCAAAATAGGTTCGGACTGCTGATCAGACTGCGTTCAATAACTGCGATTGTCTTATACAGGATAATAAAGATTGCGACATTTTTTCATGAAGAGTTGAGGTTAACTGAGGTATAATAATAAAAAAGCCTTATCGCGCCTGTAGCTCAGTTGGATAGAGCAGCTGCCTTCTAAGCAGCGGGTCGGGAGTTCGAGTCTCTCCAGGCGCGCCATCAATTCCTTTATTCTAAATAATTTTCCTTAGAGTACAGTTTAGACATAGTTAGTTATTTTGAACACTTCTCATTCTCTATTTTAGTCCTTAAAAATTTATGATGTTCATAAAAAAGCAATGTTCATAAAAAATGAACAAATTAAATAAGTGAACAAAATAAGGAGTTTTATAATCAATGATCATTGAAACCGAAGAGAAAAAAATATTGAATGATGCTCTTGGGGAGTTGCGCAAAAATACTGGGCTTGTTGTTGAAGTTATTGATTTTGAAGTCAAAGCACTAGATAAAGCAAATGACGTAGAGTACTATCAGGATGCAATAGTTAAAATTCAATGGGATGACATAGACTATCATTTTGCAGTTGAAATCAAAAATACAGTAACACGAGCGGTGTTGGGAGTTGCGGTACATCAACTCAATCGGATGAAACAGAAAGAAAAAGGCATGCTTGTGGCTAAGTATATAAATCCTAAAATTGCTGATGAACTCAAAAAAATGAATGTTCCCTTTATTGATACAGTTGGGAATGCATATATAAACGAGCCCCCTTTGTATATCTATTTAAAGGGGAATAGACCTGAGATAACAGACCAACCGACGCGTACTTTTAGACCCACAGGATTACAGGTAATTTTCGCACTCTTGTGCAATCCTGGATTGGAAGATAAACCTTATAGGGATATCGCAAAAAAGGCAGGTGTAGCTTTAGGAACTGTTGATTGGGTTATGTATGACTTAAAAAAAATAGGTTATCTTATTGAAGTCGGAAAGAGGAACCGTCGATTGGTTCGAAAGAAAGATTTGTTGAACAAATGGGTGACTGCCTATCCTGAACAGCTAAGGCAAAAAAAAATGATAGGACATTACAAGGCTGATCATAAGGATTGGTGGAGGAATACAGATTTGAAAGAAGACGATGCTTTATGGGGAGGGGAAGTAGCCGCAAAGATAATGACTGAATATCTGAAACCTCA
>CAZOEM010000466.1:0-2856 GCA_964578735.1 uncultured Halobacteria archaeon
TATCTGCGTTTGATATTTTTTTTGGAATTTTGTCAAGTGGTCAATACCGTATCCTTTAATTTCCCTCGCTTTGATAGCCAGATTATCACATCAGCAAAGCTTTCATTATCTTTTTTTTCGTTGTAGTGCATCCTTACCGCCCCCACCTCTTTAATTGCGTAATCTCTTTCAAAACCGCCTTTAAGGTAGGTGCTGAGGAGGCAACTACGTTTTTTGGCGTATGTTTATGATTAGGGAAATTGGACAAATGAGGAAAATGCACCGTATTGTCATATCTAACGATACGTTTATTATTTCCATCTTGATAATGGTAAACATACGTTTCTCGTTCAACGCCAAAACGAGTGAAGACAAACGCCCTTACGTGCAAAACAGTTCCGTCATGGAAATAAAGAGTTGCTTATTTCACCATTTAATATGACTTCCATGTTTCCACTATGGATGCAGCCAAGTGCTTATCACTTAAACCGCTTTCCGCATGCGCTACAGACAGAGTTTCTGCCGCTGTCATCATTGCAATCGCGCATTTCCACCACCTGCTACTCGTCTACTTCGCATTCCATGAATCGCGCAACTGCCCGTTCAAACTCAACCACATCCTCTAACTCGGACTCAATCATCTCAAGAACGATTTCGTTGTCAACATCTCCGTACCTGTGCACCAGCAGGTTTCTAAAGCCGGCCATATCTCCAAGTCGTTCAGCAAGAGCCTTATCGATCACACTTCGTTCGCTGAGCAGATAAAACATCTCGCGATACTCCTCTGCCCTGCCTATGCCACGGACTGCTATGATATGACTGGCTATATCGATGCAGCATTCGATGATCTCAAGGAGCGAATACTTTGCTGCTTGCACATTCTTATAAATGCCAGCAAAGTCCTCATAATCGATGCCTTTAAACTCGTCGAGGAAGACAAGATTTCGCTCGATGATGTCAAATTTTGCCTCGATAACATCCTGATCGATCTTCATGCAAGCAACCTCTCCCTGCGTTTTCTATCATATTCCACCAAAAAGGGTTTAAAATCAAGATACTGCTTTATAACTCCTGTTTCAAAATCCACCCTTTTTCTCTCATCCCGCACGAACACAATCTCGCCATATCGCAGAACCTGATGCAGAAACCTGATTGGACGCCTGTTCAATATCCGCACATCAACCTCCCTATCAAGATGACATCTTGATCGTATTTCTCCTGCCAGTCTGATCGCGTACAAATGATCGGGCACTGCATCATCCGCAAGCAAGATGCCTATGTCAATGTCGCTATCTGCTCGCAAGTTTCCTTGCGCCGCAGAGCCGTAAAGATATGCAATTATTACCTCATCATGTTCGCGGATTAATGATTTTAGCATTCCTATCCTCTCTTCCTTCGGTAGTCCCATCTTTTTTTATATTTTATTTTAGTTTAGTTTAGTTATATGTAGATTTAAATCTTTTCCCTGACTCTTTTTATTCTAATTTGTAGCGTTCGTCTCTATTTTTTTCCATCTGCCTGATTGTTTCTGTCTGCGACATTACAGCCGGGCGATGATCAAAGAGCACAGTCCAGGCATATTCGTTCTTTCGTTAAAAGAAATGACTCCCCCATCGTAGTATCTCATTGTCCGCTAAAAATTGGGCATTACGGCGTCATTGAATACCGTTCTTTCTTCGTATTCCAATGTAAAGGATTTTAAGATGTTTCTGGTGTTTTTAACACTTTGTAATATAATTGTTACCGTGGATTTTTTCGCGCCCACCTCACGGTGGGCGTCATCGGCGTTGCCTTTTCGGCTGTGCGACTTCGTACGCACCATCTTCGGGTAACGCACTTGTAACATAACATAACATAACATAACATATAAGTAGTAAAGGGGTAAAGTAGTAAGTGGCTACTGTTCCCTCAGAAAGCGAAAGCCGAGGTCGTAGTCGCGGTAGCGGGGATCGAGGTGGTTGCGATCAGCAGACCGGCAGTCCCCGGCGTAGTTGAACCAGCCACCACCGCGGATGACCCAGTCGGCGCCATCCCCACTTTCCCATGCACTGCCATCTGTGGGTGCGCCGTTGTAATCACTATGCCAGCTATCCTGCACCCATTCCCAGACATTACCGTGCAGGTCATACAGATCCCATGAATTTTGCTTCTTGTGACCAACGGGATGTGTTTTATCGCCCGAATTAGCATAGTACCACGCATAATCGCCAAGTTTCGATTCCGAATTGTCGAATGAATATCTTGTGGTGGTGCCCATATCTGCCCATGTAGAACGCGTTTCCGATATTTACATGATGGACTGGTCCTTCATCACTCCACCTACCCTCTTCACCCGGCGGCGAGCCCATATCAAACTCGCCCGCGGGTATCGGCACGAACTCCATGCCGATGGTGTTTTTGAGGATATTTTCATTTTGGATTCCTAATTCCTCTTCTTTTACCTTTATCAGCCAGAAATCATCGGAACCCGCACTATATGACAACGTAGATCTTGCAAGGATATAGTCGCCGTCTGAGGTCTGTTGGACAGAATATGCTTCATCCCATGAAGTACCGACAAAGATCCTCCTCCATTCCTCTACTGGTGTTGTTGTGCCAACTAACGAAAACGTACTATCCGAGTGATCTTCGCTTGTTGATGCACCATCACTCGCAACCACTTTTATCATATAATTCGTACCTGCGCTTAATCCATCAGTGTTCCAGGTTCTATTCCATGTTCCATCTTTATCAGTTCCCGAGACTTTTACACCTTCTCCTATTAAATTCCAGTTGGAACAACCATCACTTGAATAATAGAGGGTTACACTTGTAACTGCTGCATCATCGGTTGAGTGTGCGCTTACCTGGACCTGCGTTCCAATTATTATGGATTCG
>CAZOEM010000467.1:0-2851 GCA_964578735.1 uncultured Halobacteria archaeon
GAAGGGAATTACCAATTACCGAAAAGAACCCGGAAAGATCAAAGAGGAGTATCTATAATGAGATAGACATCGCGGCTTTGAATGACGATACAAAGGAGATTTTATTCGCAGAATGCAAATGGCAGAATAAAGCGGTTGGCATTAAGGTCTATGAGGATTTAAAAGAAAAATCGGGACTTGTTAACTGGTATAATGAAGAGAGAACGGAGTATTTCGCACTGTTTTCAAAGGTAGGGTTCACATCAGGATTCAATAAAGATGGCCTGCTTCTTTTTGACCTTGCGGATATTGATGATGTTTGAAAGGAATCGTAAAATATTATGGCACAGATATAGCAGAAATACTAGAATAATTAAACGTTACGCCGTCCGGACTCAAAAAAGGTATTGGACCAAGCAGCAAACACAAGCGATTTCTAGGGAACTCCCAGTAAATAGTTTACCAATAATCTGCGTTAATCCGTGTCTACAAGAGAAAGAATTTAGATGCCGGAACCACCGAAATAACCCGGCCATTGATTTTTCGTGTCTCCTCTTTATCCCGCGAAATCACGTAACCCGCATTAACATTGAAGCGTTTCATAAACGCAAGCAAGCCTTTAAACTCTATTTTACCATATTTAACCTCAATTGGCACAGGTTCTCCGTTTGTCGTAACTATATCTACTTCATTCTTGTACGGGTCCCGCCAGAAGAATTCTGCATTAAGTTGATTAACTACCAAGCACTCAAATACATGCGATTTAGACAAATCGTCTTCTCTGAACAGGAGACCAGGAGAGATAACAGCAGGATAATATTTTTTCAATTTCCTCTCTGTCTTCCTTCTACTTCCTGAATAGTTGTACAGCTTCTTAATGAGAAATGACTCCTCGAGATAGACAATATAATTTGAAAGCGTCTGTCTCGATATTTTTAACTCCTTTGCCAACCCAGAAAGTTCTATGAGTTGTCCCGGCTCTTCCATAATAACATTGAGCAGTGATTCTATTACCGATATGTCCTTAATCTTAAACAATCCGGCTATATCCCTATAAACAACCTTTTCAACTAAGCTTTCTTTAACATATTTCTTTATAACGTTTTTTTCTTTGATATTTACTAATTCCGGGAATCCAAAGGTTGTGGTGAATTCGTTAAACAATTTGACTAATTCCCGTTCATAAAGCCCAACTGGCCTTAAATTAACTCCTTTGAAGAGAAGAAATTCCTTGAATGAAAGAAGCTCGACTTTAAACTCAAATATCCTACCTGCAAGCGTTTCTTTCCTCTTTCTTCTTATAAATAATGATTCCGAACCAGAAATTATTATCTTAATCCTTTTGCCGAATACATCATAGAAGCTCTTCAATTGATTCTCCCAATTGCTTAGCTTTTGTATCTCATCAAGTAGCAGCAAATATTTCCCGGTACCAATCTCCCTATCCATTAGTTCCTCATATTCATTCAGAACTGCTCTTATTTCTACGTCCCGGAATTCGTCAAAGGAGAAGTAAATTATAGCCCTTGAATCAAAACCGTCTTCTATGGCGTCTTCTATGATTTTAAGCATTAATGTTGTTTTTCCAACCCTTCTTAAACCCGTAAATGCCATTATCTGAGGCAATTGTATGAATTTTTTAATTTGGTTGTAAATTTCTCTCTGCTTATATTCTATACTAAACTCTTCCTTCCACCATGGATTTAAATCCCGCAATACCTCTTTGATTTTTGGCATGTTCTATATAATATAATATATGTAACATATAAATGATTCTATGTTGATTACATTTAACTTATAATTTAGTGAGGACCTTGATGGTCTCAAATATCTAGCACCGCCAGAAATAACTTCCTATGCGCCGAAATCCCCTGTTAACGATTACAAAGGTGCAACAAGGACATTCAACATCCCGATCAATCAACCAGTAAATGTTAGCTGGCAGATAAACGGCACGGTGGTTCAAACGGAGAACAAAACAAAACAAAATAAAATAATGACACAGATTAACACTGATTAACACGGGAAAAAATTAAATCCGTGTAAATCTGCGTCATAACAGGCAATTAGAATTTAAATTTTTTAGAGGGTAGATAAGGCACAAAATCAACTTCCAGTGGAGATGCTCGTTCACAAATAAGAAACGAAATACAGTAATATTTTTGAGAGTCTGGGGATGCGAGGGTGAGTTTGCCTCAAATCGGTACAGTTAGTGGAAAGCTTGAAAAGGTTCAAAATCTGGAATTGTATGAACAAGAGAGAGACATGCGATCTGACGGTATCCAGCGATGTGCCTGGGAAATTCCGGAGGTTCCAGTGATTTCTGAGCTCTTTGAAGAAATTCTCTATGCCCCATCGCTTTGAGTACAGATTTGGAACGTCTCTAGTGTTGAGGGTTTCGTTATTTGTTAGATAGCCGTAATGCACATCCTCAATTGACCATGACTTCTCACCGGTCATTTTATCCTTTTTCGCTCTCGGTTCAACCTTTTTCACTACGATGAGTCGCAGTTTACCCTTGTAGCCATCCAGCTCAATACGAGTTTCAGAAATCCATTTATTGTATCCAGTCGGTTTAAATTTTTCCGGCTCTATGCCTGCTATCGCCTCCACGATGGTTTTATACTTCTTTGCCGGTGTGTTAAACGTTAAATCGTTTTTGATCTCGATGCCAAGACGAGAAGGGAGGATATACTGGTCGAAATATTGGGGAATTAGCGAAGAAGCTCGTAAGTCATTATCTCACACATTTAGATATGGTGGGCTTAAAACATTCGCAGGAGTAGATTTAGAGAGCATTCAAAGACGACTAGAGGAAGCGAAGAAGTGGTTTTCAAACGGATGAGTGAGCATATGTTCAGCATGGAATATG
>CAZOEM010000468.1:0-2848 GCA_964578735.1 uncultured Halobacteria archaeon
GCAATGTCTCCAATTCTCGGTGTGCCAAGGAGTTTCTCTTCAAGAGAAGATAGTGAGCGGTCCTCAATACTTCTTTTGTACACACGCCTTGCTATATGAAGGAGGTCGAGATGCAGGTTGAAAAGCGGCTCAGTAAGCATTTGTAACCTGAATCGCGAAGTGAGAAGAGGAAGGTCAAAGGATTTTCCATTGAAGGTTGTTATTGAATCAAAGTTGGCAAGAATGGATGATAATTCCGTGAGAAGAGCCTTCTCATAAGGAAGGTCGGGAAGGAAGAATTGCTTTATCCGGAATTCATCGTTATCTAAATAACCTATACCTACGAGAAAGGCAAATGTGCCGACGCCTCCAGCGAGTCCTGAAGTCTCTACATCAAGGAAGACATTAGTATCGAGGTTGAAATTCTTGAAAAGCTTCTGTTTTGCGAGCAGATGAATCTGTTCGATATTTTCTCCCAGGTAGTCGCTCTTTTTTAACTGCTCTTTAACAAGGAATCTACCAAATGCGTTTTCATTCACCTCTGCACCAAAATACTCGGCAAGCTTGTTTATATCTTTAATTCGTTCCTGTGTTTTTATTCGTTCTCTTTGCAGAATTCGCAATTTGGATATTATGTTTGATTTATCCTCGGTGGATGCAATTTTCTGGTTTTTTTTTGTTTCCCTTTTTAGTCTATCTAACTTCTCCTTAATACTCATATTAGGTCTTTTCACTTCCTGTCCGGGGAATTGAGTTTGTTCTTGAAAGTCCTATCTTTATCAATATCGGGCCGATTAATTCATAAACTATTGTTGTTGCAACAATGGTGCTGAAGATTGTATTTCCTATTTCGGGAAAATCTGCTTTTGCGATTAGGGCGACTCCAAGAGCAACCCCAGCCTGTGGAACGAGACCCAGACCGATGTATTTTCTAATTCGCCTTGGGGTTTTGCTAATTGTGCTTCCCAGGAAAGCACCCGTGAACTTTCCAATAAGGCGCGCAAAGAAATACGATATTCCTGCGAGTCCTATAACGCGTAGAGATGCAATCTCAAGGTTTGCACCTGCAAGAACAAAGAAAAGGAGATAAAGGGGTGACTCTATGTCTTCGAGAACTTCGAAAAAAGTTCTTGAAGTAACTCTAAGGTTTACAAGAGTTGCCCCCAGAGCCATCGTTGTGAGAAGGATGGAAAAGTGCAGCCACATCGCAGCGCCTATCGAGAGAAAAACGAAGCTTAGTGTGTATATCTCAATTTCTGTATGCCGTTTGAAAAATCTGGAGAAGGTTGCAAGGACAAAACCGAGAAACCCTCCCAATAGCAGTGCTCCTGCAATTTCAATTAGGGATTTAATGGAAACCTTTATTATGAAGAGTTCACTCGAATGGTGAAGAAACAGAGCTTTTGCAATAGCAAAGGAGAAGGCGAAAATGATAAGGCACCAGGCATCATCTATTGCAACAACTCCAAGAAGAATTTTTGTAAACAGTCCCCTTGCCTTAAATTGTCTTATTACCATTAAGGTTGCAGCCGGTGCGGTTGCAGAAGATATGGAACCATAGAGAAGCGATATGTAAAGCGGTTGCCGTAAAAGGAAATGGAAAACAAGAGTTACAATTACCCATGCACCGCCGGCTTCAAAAATGGAAATCCATAGCACAGGTTTCCCTATCTTTTTAAATTCTTTTAATGAAAAGTTTCTTCCAATAGCGAATGCAACGAAGCCCAGGACAATATTTGAAATAAAACCCGTTGCGGCAAGTATATGTGTGTGGACAAGTCCAAGAAGTTCCTGTCCAATAATAATTCCAAGTATCAAATCACCGGTAACTTCAGGAAGTCTTAGTTTATTTACTAGTTTGTTTGCGATTATCCCTGTCAAAAAAATGATTCCAAGGCTCAGTATTATATTCATTTGAGATTTAGACTATAAAAAAATACATAGAAAGTCAAGATATATTTTCAAAACGAACCTGCCTTTTCTCTTGACTTTGACATCTTATTTGTCTATAATTTGGCTGTGAAAACTATGGGGAATAGTAAGATAGGGAATTTTAGACCCGGAATTGGACTTAAAGCCAAATTTTCTCTGTGGATGATTCTCTTTATTATTGCTGTTATGGCTGCCACTTACCTTTACTATTCCTACCAGGTAGGTCACAGATTGACGAGAGAGATAAAGAAAAGAGGTCAAACTGTTGCAAAGAATGTGGCAGCGAATTCCCGGGATCCTCTTGGAAATGAGAACGACCTTCAGTTAGCGAGTTTTGTGTATGACGCTAAAAAGAATAACGAAGGCGTGGTTTACTGTTTCATAATGGACAAGAATGACAAGATATGGGCAAGTACTTGTAAGGAACGGTTGAACAAGGTTTATGTTGTTCCCGAGGGATTGGAGAGGCTTAAGGGCAAGGGTATGCTTGTGCAAGCCACGAAAAGTTTGGAGAATACCGAAGTTTATGATATTGCAGTTCCTATAAGAATCAAGGATACGGTAATCGGAGAGGTGCATGTTGGCATCTCAAGGGATGTTATTAAGGAGTCTATCAAGGCAACAAGTAAAGGAATGATAATTGTAACAGTTGCGACCATTTTTTTTGGTGTCATTGGGATTCTTGTGCTTATAAGTTACATAATTGGTTCTCTGGGGGTGATAACGCAGGACATAGTGGCTATTGGAAATGGGGATCTGGATAGGACAATCTTAGTCAGAAGAAGGGATGAAATTGGAAGAATAGCGCAGTCGGTTAAGGAAATGGCACATAAATTGAGGAATGCAAGGGAAGAATTGGTTGAAAAAGAGCGGATGAGAAAGGAGATGCAAATTGCAAAGGAAATTCAGCATACACTCCTTCCACAAAAGATTCCCG
>CAZOEM010000469.1:0-2841 GCA_964578735.1 uncultured Halobacteria archaeon
TACTCCAACTTCGATACTTGCAGTATTAGTGTTGCCTGCTTTGTCCCAAGCTTGTAGGGCAATCGTATGGTGATCATCAGAATATGAAGTGGTATCCCAATCAAGAGAAGAAGGATCAGTAGAGCCGTTATAAATTACAGTACCATCGATATCAACTTTAACTCTGTCTAAGCCATACTCATCGTTTGCAGTAGTATAGACTGTTGCAGTTCCAGTCACACAGGGGTCACTAGCTAATCCAACACCTGGTTTTGTGTTGTCTACAACAACATTTTCTACATCAGGAGATGCAGAACGGCCCGCATCATCATATGCTTTTACTGTAATAGTATGGCTACCCTCTGAGTAGCCAGTAGTATCCCAACCATATGAAAAGGGTACAGTACCGTATGCAGGATTTGGAACAGGAACATATGTATATACATCAGAGCCATCAATATTAATTTGGATGTAATCTATTCCCGATCCGGAATTCGAATCTGGCGCATCATATGCAGATCCTGAAATAGTAACCGTTCCTTTTACATAGTCGCCATCCGAGGGGTTATCCTTTGTAATAGTTGGATTAGTCTTGTCTAGTTTGTAATTTTGTGTGTGCGTATTTTCAACATTCCCTACATTGTCTACTGAACGATATTGAAGTGTATGTTCTCCATCTTCCCCAATACACACCCAAGTTCCTTCTACCCATCCACTTCCGTCCAAATCAACTTCTGTGTAACCTACCCCTGATGGATGGGGGCCAGGATCAGTAGCGCTTAAGGAGATAGTTATCACAGAAACATACCATCCATTGCATCCATCAGGTGCTGCGGGATCTACGGTCTTAGTACTTATTGGATCGGAATTATCGACATATAGTGTCTGGCTATGGATTGTTTCTTCATTGCCAACATTGTCCACACTATAGTAATCGATGGTATGGGAACACTCACCAATAAGAGTAAATGGACCTGTATATACTATCCAGCCTCCACCATTTATCCTGTAATAGGTTTTATATACTCCAGATGCACAAGGGCCAGGATCAGTTGCAGATAGAGTGATCGGTGTGGAAGAAGTCACATAAGAGTCATATTTTGGTGTACCTACTATCTTAGTAGTTACTGGAGGCGTATTATCGTAACAGAAATGGTAACTGAAAATGTACAGTGCCTCGGGGTAAAGATCCCAGTTAGTGGGATTTTGAGGATTATTGACAGCACGAATCGCAAATTTTAAGTCATCGGTTGAACCCACCTCTCCGATGGTATCTCTCGGAATTCGCATTTCCACTGTGTTGCTGCTACCGATTGCCCGGGAGAACCCGCCATCGGTTATATCCCATTTCCAGTCGGACTGATCTGTAGCTCCGATGTCATCATAGTCATACAAGCCATTGTTCTCGACCATATAGTCAGCCCCCCATGTCCAGGTGCCCTCAGGTCCCCTGTAGCCAGTGGAAGTGCTTTTGTCAGTGTCCAAGAAGACCTCATACTTGTAAGTCACCTCATTCATCGTACCTAAGACATTATATTTGATGTAGATGTAACTCCCATCGTCAGTCATGTATATGTCAACCAGATCAAGGTCATTATTAGATGGTCCATGAACATCACCTATTGGCTCGATAGGATTCGGAGCAACATCATACTGGGAAACCCCAATCCAGTCCAAGAAGTTCCCATCAATGGTAATAGTAGTCGCAGCCGATACTACACCTACAAACATCGATGCCAAAATCACCACCAAGGAAATATTTACTATTTTCAATACATTCATACATCTGTTGTAACTACTCAGGTCAGTCAAAAAGGAGGATGGACGTAGCGTCTTTAATGCAATTCAAGATGCATTTTTATGTAATCCTTTTATTTCCTTCCTTCTTTTATAAGAAATAGAGGGGGGGCTGAGTAGTTACCATCTGTTCATATTAACCATCACCCACCAACAATCACCATCACTTTCGTAAACACCATAGCGATAAATATAACGAGCAATATAGTAGCGAGCTTGCTATACCTATCTCTGAGCCGTCCAAAGACATTCCCTTTTCCAATCAAAGGCTCAGTGAGTTCCAAAAAGAGAAGCAAGCAGATGAGAACAATAGAGACCAGAAGTCAGACATTGAATTTTTTGTTTGACTCAAAAGAATCACCATACCATCCGGAGGTAGTCATAGTACTCATAACAGAAGTGGAGAAAGAAGCAAAAGAGACAAACGAGGTCATTGTCTGCGGTGGATATGGCGGTGTAGCTAATGCCTTTTGATACGTTTGGGTAGGAGAGGCAGCCGAGACCATGAAGTTCGCCTGTTCACCTAACTTTAATGGATTCCGATACGTGTACTTGAACTTCTTCGATGACAGAGGCGGTAGTTCGCTGATGCCATTGAGGACGCTTTCGCCATTGGCATAAAGCTCGTATTCGTATTCGGTACCCACTATCTGCGGATTGGTTAATGTGAATGTGACAATAAGCGGCTCGCCTTCTCTCGCCACTTCCGGGAATAGCTTCATGGAAACAGGGTCAGAAAGTTGCTGATGACTGATGACCAAAACGCTGAACAGTAGTATGGCAACCCAGATTATCAGAATCTTCAGAACTTGATGCCGCTTCCGCTTTACTTCGCTTTCCATAAAGCGCCTCCCTTTTTAGCTGCCGCGCGGTTTTTACTATGTATTAGTTTTATTGTTTGGATGGGTATAAAAAGCCATGTGCAGCGGTATCAGGTAGCATTAGCACAGATTAAAAGCAAGGGAAACCGGCATAGGTGGAAACATTAATTGCTGCAACAAGTTGGTCATATCCCTCACTGCATATTCGCCCATACCTTTTGGGCTCTTTAGTTCTATCTTATCT
>CAZOEM010000470.1:0-2841 GCA_964578735.1 uncultured Halobacteria archaeon
TAGTATTCTATTGTTCCGTCATCAGAAGATATTGAAGCATCAAATGTTATGTCCATACCTACCCCGGGTTTTTCTGGTAAATAGGAGAAATTTGCAGTCGGTGGCTGTCCTAACGTGAAATCGTGCACAACCGCCTCGTCAGGACCCGCGCCCTCAGTGATGATAAGCTCGATGGAATAATGTCCCATGCTATCGGTATACGCTATTTGCGCTATGGTGGGCCAATCCAGGGTCACGAGTACCCCCTCAATCGGATCACCGGTGTTTTCGGCAACTACCGACCCGGAAACTTTGAAATTCTGCGGGATCGGATCATAAAGGTCAAAATCATGGCTGTAGGTTTGATAGCCGTCCTTTTCTGCGGTGAGAGTGATAGGCACTAAGGGGACCATCGTTAATTTTACCAGACCCGGTATTGTGGCATCGCCCGGTTCGGACCCAGGGATCTGTATTTTGAATCTAAACTTTCCGTTTTGATCTGTTTTCACGCCGCCTGGAGGCCAGTCTGCCCAATCCTGTACTCCGATCTCGGCACCTTTAATAGGTATATCGTTCCAGTTGGTCACCTGCCCGTTCACGATCAGGTTCTGGTATTCACTCTCAGCCTCATAATCCACCTCGACTCGGGCGGTCTGATAGCCGTTTTTGCTCGCGGTTACGACTATCTCATGTTCAGAGAGTGACAATTGGGCGTCCACGGTCTTTTCTTCAACGCCCGCTCCTGACTCGTTAACTGTCATCGGTATGAAATATTTGCCATTGTCGTCAGTAATAGCGGTAATTTGCTGCATGTCACCATAATAAGCGGTCACTTCCGCCCCCGGCAGCGGCAAACCATTGTCTGCGCGTGTGACCGTGCCGCTAACATTAACGAATTTGGATTGAGAGGAGTAGAAGACCATCTTATCTACTGGGTCGTATCCAGTACAAGAGAAGCCCAGCTCTATTTTGTCGCCTTCTTGCACATCAAACCTGTTACTAACGCCTGTCTTACCAGCCCCGGTTGCGGTGATCTTAACCCCGGATGCAGCCTGGTCTATGGTTACATCGGTGGAACCTATGCCATTGTTCAGGGTTAAAGAGGTAGGGGAGATCGTGCCTGTGGTGTCCGATAGGGTAACAATATCGTTATAGGCGGTATAAGTATTGTCATTTTGGTCCTTAGCAGTAACCGTGATTTCGAATGGCTGACCGACATAGTGCGGCGATGAAATAGTGGAAATATCAAAATGAGCCACTACCACTCCCACTGTTATATAGTCCGTCTTCGTTTCTGTATCTGTTGAACCATCGGGTCTGGTCACTGTAAGTGAGACCGTGTAAGTCCCTTCGTCAGTGTAGGTACGAGTAGGATTCTGTTGTGTGCTGTCCACTGTGACATAGTTATCGAAATGCCATTCCCAAGCTGTGATAGCCCCGGTGGACAGGTCAGTAAACTGGACGGTCAGAGGGGCCATGCCGGCCAATGTGTCCGCGGTAAAGTCAGTCACTTCAAGGGGCTCACAGGGACCGTAATCAAGTTCTCTAGTAACTTCCCCAAGGTACCAGTCTTTCCAGATGCCACAGGCCTTTCCGTTTCCGTATTCTCCTTGCTGTTCCATCTGACCACTACTATACCACCTCTTATATGTGCCATGCGATTTTCCGTTTTCGTATTCTCCTTGCCGTCTCATCTGCCCATTTTCATGCCACCACGTAGATTTGCCATGCCTTTTTCCGTTTTTGTATTCTTCTTGCCGTCTCATCTGCCCATTTTCATGCCACCCCGTCCATGTGCCATGTTTTAGCCAATTACCCGAGTCGTCTATATAGTAGGTGTATCGGTATTTGATCTGTCCACTATCATAATACGACACAGAAGTCTTTAACTCGTGTGCAGAGGCTGTCTCCATTAGAGTTATCCAACTCTCGTCAATCGCAAAATCATCCGTATCTGTATCCACCGCCACAGCCGAAACAGAAACAGCACCGCCAAATACGCTCATTGCCAGTATAAGCAATACAAATCCCGTACAGAGCTTTAGAGCGAATTTGTTTCTTCTTATCATCACTTTTCAACCTCTTTTAATTTCGTTTAAAATTTATTAGTTTATCAATATCTCGTGCCATAACCTCTCTCTATGGCTTTATGAGTCATTCCATTTTCATAGTAAAAGTTCCTGTGCAGGGCGTTCGCGTCACCGAAAAAATTGAATAGGTCTTCACCGCCACTTCCTATTGATAACCGGTCCACAAAAAGCCATAAGCTACCATGCTGCTCCAATTTTGTGCCCCTTTTTGCCGCTACTCTCTTCACTGCGAGTGCCACAGCACCCCACATCTTTTCGGACGTCTGAACGAGGTCGCCTTTGCTCAGTAACTCTTTCGCCTCAGCAAGGTATTTATCGCTCAGTGCTCTGTATTACACAACAAGGTCTTCGGGGTCTAATTCTTCGTCCAAGCCCTTAAATAATAGCTCCAGCGCATCTGGTAACAAATTGGCTTCCTCAGCCTTAGCCCTTAGTTTTGCCACGAGTTTTTGTGGTAAAATAATAGATGCCATTTTATTTTCTTTGCGTCACCGCTTTTTTATTTAGCTATACGAATACAAGATGTTTTTATCCCTCCCTTCTTTAAGCTTCCCTTTCGCTCAGCGGATTTTTGATGTATAAAAACCTTTGAGATTAAGCCTTTATAAATTTTTCGGTTTTGCATTTTTGTGTATGCACACTACAAGTTATGTCGATGATTTTCTAACACTGAAAAAGGGTTTATGTTATACAAAACTAATATCTTAAATTACAGAGAAACCTTTATAGTGGGGAAATTCCCCGAGTAGGAACTTTTGATTAGTTACTTCCT
>CAZOEM010000471.1:0-1673 GCA_964578735.1 uncultured Halobacteria archaeon
AAGGGAAACTTTCACGTACCGTTCTGAGACGAGGAGGGGCGAGTAATCGCCCCATTCTTAATCTGCTATAAAAAGGAGCTAAACAAATACAAGAAAGGGTTTTTATATTGAATAAACATAAGTAATAAGCAAACTTTTTTTTTTGGAGATGGGTTAAAAGATGACAAAGACAATAGGTGTAGATGTAGGAACAAGCAATTCCGCTGCGGCTGCTATGATAGCTGGAAAGGCCACGATAATCCCGAGCGCAGAGGGGACGAGCCTGGGAGGTAAGGCATTTCCTTCTTATGTGGCATTCACGAAAGAGGGGCAAATGCTGGTTGGAGAACCCGCGAAGCGACAGGCAGTCTCCAATCCTGAAGGGACGGTGATGTCCATCAAGCGGAAGATGGGTACTGACTATCGAGCGAAGGTACATGGCAAGGGATACACACCGCAGCAAATAACTGCGTTCATTCTACAAAAGATAAAACGAGATGCAGAAGCATTCCTGGGCGATAAAGTTGATAAGGCGGTCTTGACAGTGCCGGCATACTTCAATGATAACCAGCGTACTGCAACGAAGGATGCAGGTGCGATAGCAGGTTTAGAAGTCGTCAGAATAATAAACGAACCCACAGCCGCGGCACTCGCGTATGGCATTGATAAAACGGAGAAAGAGCAGAAGATTCTGGTATTCGATTTCGGCGGTGGTACACTTGACGTAACGACAATGGAGTTCAGCGAGGGTGTATTTGAGGTTATATCCACGAGTGGCGACACGGAACTGGGTGGAACAGACATGGATACAGCAATCGTGGATTACGTCGCGGAAGAGTTCAAGACACAATCGGGAATAGATGTGAGAAATGACAGTATGGCATTGCAACGGCTCCGGGAGGCGAGTGAAAAGGCGAAGATAGAGCTCTCTACTGTGCTTGAGACCGATATAAACCTGCCTTTCATCACTGCAGATGCCTCGGGACCGAAGCATCTAGTCATGAAACTCACACGTGCGAAATTAGAGGAGCTCGTGCGACCGATAGTGGACAAATGCAAAGCTTCAATAGATATGGCATTAAAGGATGCTAAGCTCTCTTCCAGAGATATTAACAAAATCATATTTGTTGGCGGGCCGACACGGATGCCAATAGTGCAGAAATTCGTTGAGGATTACGTGGGCTCAAAAGGCGAGCATGGCGTTGATCCTATGGAATGCGTGGCTATGGGCGCTGCTATACAGGCAGGGGTGCTAACAGGGGAAGTAAAGGATGTTCTGCTGTTGGATGTTACTCCACTCTCGCTTGGTATTGAGACTTTAGGTGGCGTATTTACCAAATTAATAGAACGGAACACCACTATACCCACGAAGAAAGGAGAAACATTCTCTACTGCTGCGGATAACCAGACGAGTGTTGAGATCAATGTCTTGCAGGGCGAGCGTGAATTTGCACGTGATAACACTTCCCTGGGGCGGTTCCATCTGATGGATATTCCACCATCGCCAAGAGGTGTGCCTCAAATTGACGTTACCTTCGATATTGATGCCAATGGCATATTGAGTGTCACAGCCAAGGACTTGGGCACAGGAAAGCAGCAGGCAATTACGATCACCGCTTCGACCAAATTAGCTCAAAGCGAGATAGACCGGATGGTTAACGAGTCAAAGCGATTTGAAGAGGAAGATAAACGGC
>CAZOEM010000471.1:1683-2836 GCA_964578735.1 uncultured Halobacteria archaeon
GCGTCGCGAAACGGTGGAAACGAAGAATCAAGCGGAGAACTTTATATATACCACTGAAAAGTCTCTCACGGATCTGGGCGATAAGGTCACGAGTGACGAACGGACGCGAATAAATGCTATTGTCGAACGACTCAAAGAGACGATAAAGAGCGACGATGTCCATAAGATAAAGGCGGAGATGGAAGAATTGACTCGTGCATTCCACGAGATTTCGACTCGTGCATATCAACAAGCCGGAGGGACACAGTATCAGCAGCAGGCAGGTCCACAAGAAGGTGAAACGGGCACTGCGGATGCGGAATATAAGGTAGTGGATGAGGAGGAATAACAAAAACATCCGAGTAAATAGAGGGAGGGGCTCTTGTAGAACCGTTCTTGAATTAAAACCCCCTTCTCTCATATTTCGCCCATTCCAGCCCTTTTAATTCTACACCTCCCTCAACGCCTAGAATCTCTGCACCGTCAAACTCATTCATAGCACAGAGTAAATGCTGCTCGGGATGCGTACCCGGGGTAATATCACAGCTCAACACTATTCGCTTGCCCGCAGCTAACACCATTTTAAGGCGCGCAGATGCAGGATGGTTCTTTGGCAATACAATCAATGGCGAGTTCAATTCCCTTATCATGTATAGCACGCACTTCAACCCTTTTACTATCTCTTCGCCAGTGCCAAAGCCAGAAGCTACAAGCAACTCTTCCGGCCCCATCGCCAATACAATCTCCCTCTCTGGCGTATCAACGAAGAACTGCCTCTGCACTCCCACCTTAGCCACCGCTACAGTGCCGCTACTACCAAGCACCAGCAGCATCTCATTACTACTTAAACGTATCATGCCAGCTACTCTTTCACTACATTTTCCGACTGACATGAGGGGCAGACAACTTTATCGCCCATTGCATCAAACTTATTTCCGCAGTCACGGCACTTGTATCGTTCTACTTCTATCTCCTCTCTCTCAAATTCAAAGTCAGTACCTCCAACACTACACATAACTATCACCTCCTTTATCTTCTGCTTTTATTTGTAGAGTAACCGTTTACCCTATATTAAGGATAGCCAGGAAGTATATAAAAGGGGTATTTGTATAGAGCGAGAATCTCAAATTACAAGCACCAAATCTCAAACAAATCATAATGACCAAAAACCAAA
>CAZOEM010000472.1:0-2830 GCA_964578735.1 uncultured Halobacteria archaeon
TTCGACATCAAAGCTCTTCTACATACTGCGTAATTCCTTTGCTGTCTTTTCTCCTTGTTGCAAAAAAAAAAATCAACAACTTTATAAAGAGATAAACCTTCATCTTAGATATTGACAATTCTCGATACATAATGAGACAACAATAAACATCCATTTTGTACTTATTAGAGGTGAAAAGGTAGATGAAAAATGCTTCGCATAAACGGCAGGTATTAGAAGATGTTGTCAAGGAAGCATTAGGGCGTCTCTCCGAGGATAAACTCACAGAAGTCTTTGATTTCGTTAGCTTTCTTCTGGCAAGAGAGCAGAGAGAAGAAAAGGCGGAAGAATTAGACCCTAAAAAGACCCTATTCTGAAATATATTGGTGGGATATCGGTTGAGCCCTTTGCCCACAAGATAGACGAAATACTCTACGGTGAGGAAGATTGAAGCTCTTCATTGACACCTGGGGTTGGATTGTATTAGGAAATAAGCGTGAACCAAGGCATACAGAGCTTACGAACTCTTATTCGTCGTGGAAAGACCAGGAGGTTATGAGTTACACCACGGATTATATCCTGGACGAAACATTCACACTTCTTTTCAGACGAGTGCACTTCAAGGAAGCTAAGCATTCGCTTGATATAATAGACCTTGCTATTAAGAAGGGTTACCTACGTTTAGAGCGTATTACGGCAGAGCGATTCGAGAAAACAAAAGGATTGAGAATAAAGTTTCGGGACAAACCGCGGATATCCTTTACCGATTTGACTACAATGGTGGTCATGACAGAGCTGCAAATTACTGATATTCTCACAGAAGATGACCATTTCACGCATGTTGGGATGGGCTTTCAGAAAATACCATAAGAAATTGCCTGGAAATGATCTCCGAGAGATTACCTTTAATTGAAGATAACTCGTATCTCCCAAAAATGTACCCTAAACTTTTTATCTTGGATAATATCTCTTCCTCGGCAACGGTTTCTATTAATCCCATATCATTTCTATCTTCTCGTATACCATAAATACCCTATCCCTCGTCCAAGAAAATTAATTATTGGCATAGATTAACGCTGATTAACGGAGAAGAAATCAAATCTGTGTAAATCCGTGTAAATCCGCGTCCTAAATTAAATTTATAGGTAGAAGTTATACTTTATATACAATAAAAAAGGGTTACGTACATCTCGCTACCCAAAAGAACACATTCCCATTCTCCTCCCTTAAATTTGCAATGAGTTCATGTTCATAGCCAAAGAGTGCATCGTTATCAATGATTTTATACTTATAGAGCAGATACTTTGTACGCAACCAGATAACATATTCCTGGAGTATCGCTGTGCCCTCAAGGCGCCCTCTATTTCGTCGTGATCTGTAATGCAAAGGACGTCTAAACCTTTCTTCACCGCGGCATCAACCATTCTTTCCGGTGGCGTGATGGACTCGGGATAGAGTATAAAGAAGGCTTTGTTGAAGCCGAAATAATGTGTATGGGTATGTATATCTGCATGGCCCAGGGATATGGAACCCACGCTAAAAACACCTCTCATGATAAAAGAAGAGTTTCTTGACTCTGAAAGTATCCAGGATATTCGCTACGTCTTCACATTGGTCCATTGTATCTTCTAAGATTTGATGAACAACAGAATCAGCTTCCTCTTCCAGCGTATTAAGCTCCTGACTGATCTGCGGCAGTTTTGAGTGATCTTCTTTCAAGTCCACCAGTAGCTCCGCTGCTTCTACCGCCTTCCCTGCAAGGTTCTCAAAAAGAGTGAAGAATTTCTTCTCCCGCAGTAACGATATGTTCTTTTCATATACCATCTTGCTATTTTTGTGTTTTGCTCAGCTACATAAAAAGTTTATATATATACTTTACTAATTCTATAGATATTGAAAATATATATACCCAATTCTAAAATAGATAACATAATCAAAATTTGTGTAGAATATGGGAGAAGAAAGATGAAAGTAGGTGTGAATTCACGGTGGTGACATCGTCACGGAGAACGGGACTAAGTTTGCTGGCATTGCCTACCGCAAAGCGTTTCTGAACACTGTCAGAAACCTTAAAACACTCGCTTCTTTAGCACGCGATTATTCAGTTGTGCTCTACCTCGAGAATCTCAATGACGATAGAGTAGGGAGTTTGCCCGTTGAGCTTCTTGCACTTCTTCATGCTGCGAATACGGATATTTACGTGACGTTGGATACCGGACATGCATTCATCATCGCGGAACGCTATGGCATCCCACTCTGTAATTTTTTCGATATGCTGAATCCGGTCATAAAACACGTGCATTTGCATGACAATGATGGCATCTCTGACTTGCACTTACCACCTGGCGAGGGGAAAATAGATGTGGGGTGCGTGCTCATGGACATCTGGGATGCACAACCCGAAAACGTAGTTCTAGAGATAAAAAGATTTGTCGACCCGGAAAATGTAAAAGAGAGCATAAAGGCGGTAAAAGGCGATCCCCGCCTTTTGGAGGTGTACAATCAACATGAAAGTGAAATTATCAATCTTAGGTAGCGATTCCGTAGGAAAAGCGATAGGAAAGATATTCGTCACAAACTCCTTAATTGCACTGGCTGATACGGGACTCTATTGTGTTTACACACCCTCCCTTTCCAAATGACTACATTAGATGATTTGTTTTTCATCCCGAAAGAAATACGAGAACGTATTTGTATTCATAGAGGACTATTTAAATCGGAGGATAAAGAGAACACAGTAAGCGCAATAAGAGATGCTGTGGAATTAAATCCTTATTTTGTTGAGTTTGATGTCCAAAAATATAATGGTGGTTTTTTCAGTGGACATCCACCCGCTATTGTTACTGGGAAT
>CAZOEM010000473.1:0-2821 GCA_964578735.1 uncultured Halobacteria archaeon
TTTGTTTGAGATTTGGTGCTTGTAATTTGAGATTTTCGCTCTATACAAATACGAGTCACATATCTAGGGCTTTAGGTTTACTCGACAAAGTATTTAATCGTTGATTTAATTAAAGAAGACATAATGAAGAAAATATCCCTGATCATAGGTATAGCAGCACACAATGAAGAAGCGAACATAGGGAAATTACTGCAAAACTTATTGACCCAGCCATTGGAAGATTCTGTCATGTTAGACGAAATAATCGTTGTTTCGAGTGGTTGCACGGATAGAACGGAAGAAATAGTGGAAGAATTCGCTACGAAGAGTAAAAGAGTAAAGCACATTACGGAGGAAGAGAGAAGAGGGAAAAGTTCTGCCGTCAACATCATTCTGAAGAACGCTCAGGATAAAGAGGTATTAATCATGCTCTCTGCGGACAACCTACCCGAAAAAGGTAGTCTTAATAATATTATCAAACCGCTGATGAAAGAAGAAAAAGTAGGATGCATTAGCAGTCATCCAACTCCCGTCAACGATCAAACCACACTTTTCGGATTCATTGCGCATCTTATATGGGATTTGCATTATGCAGTATCCCTAAATGGAAATGTTAAACTAACAGGTGAATTTTATGCACTAAAGCCGGGTTTGGTAAAAGAAATTCCACGTGTGGTAAACGATGACCTTTATATCGAGTATTTGATAAAAAAGCAAGGTTATAAGATCAAACAGGCTTTGGATGCCATTTCCTATATGAACGGACCTGAGTCATTAAAAGATTTTATGACGCAACGCATAAGAGTTCATATAGGGCACTATCAAATTGCTCGTATGACTGGATATGTACCACAAACGATAAAAACGGGCGAAATACTGAAGAAAATAATGAAAATGGTGGACTGGAAAAAGATACACTTTCTGATAGCGGCGTTTTTTTTGGAAATGTCAGCGAAAAATATTGCCTTCTTTCTCTTTCATCGCAATAAAATACCGTATAAATGGGATTACGCGAAATCAACAAAGACTCTTGACGGGTAATTACAATTTCCGTATTTAAAAAAATTGCGGATGGAATATATCCACCCACGGCATTTTGTTTTTTGTTACTGCTTTTGGTTGGTGTATTTGACCTTATTGCCGTCCGTGATGTTGTTGAGCACCTGGTCTTGGTATTCTTGGTATCTGACCCTTATAGTAGATAGAGTCTTGGAGTGCCTCGCTGAAGGTCTTGCCCTCGGATGCTTCTACCTGTCCCTTGAACACGTCCAGGTATTTGATTATCTCCTGGCTTCTCGTGGCACCTACCTCACCTCTGTTCTTCGAGACACTTCTCTTTAACCCGTCTGTGAAAGATACTATCTCTTCCACATCTCTCCCGGTAATGAGCTTATCCATGCCAATCCCATAGACCTCTTGCTCTACCATCGGTGAATACTTGACCAGAAGTCGAGCCGCCTCATACGCCAGAGCAGGGTCCTTTGTCATAACCATTGTCAACTCAGGACTGTAGTCATAGTAGCGATCAACGTCCTCTGTCTTAAGATAGCCGTCTCTCATTGCTCTTAGAGGGTTTAGAATCTCGTTAGGATCAGGAACACCAGCCTGATAAACTGCTGTCTCAACGCAACAGTCTTCGTATGTAACATGCCCAGTATCCGGACACTCATCCTGTGAGTAATACCAATATGTCTGGTACTCCATGTTCAAGCACGGTGAACCTGTCTCTCCAATCGCACTTAGTGGTACGGCCGTTTCAACTACTTCTCCACATCCACAAGGAACAGATCCTAGGTAGACCCAATTCACATCGCATACCGTCTGGTCTAGTACGTCTAACCTGTACAGATCACATGTGTGATCGACGGGTGATATTTCAATCTTGTAGTCAATGCCTGTACCGTGTGGTTTTATGTACCAATCGCAGGGGTCTATATCTGTGTTGTATCCCGTATTTATGTCCTTATCAACGTCCATGTCCAGATAGAGCCATGTCAAAGCAGGCATATATGCCAAATCCACCCTAAAATACAGGTTTGTTCCATCATCGGTTACGTATACGTCCCATATATCGTCATCGGGCCATCCATCGACCGAATCGCCATGAGGATCGATACAAATCGGAGATATTCCTGCCCAATCACTTGGATCTCCGTCGATTGTTATTACTTTTCCCGTTATTTCAAGGAATGTACGTTCCACTGGCGGCGTTGGACCGCTTCCGGCATATCCCGCTTCTGCGGGTCTTTTCATTTCCTCACTCACTGTAAAACCCGCTGACTCTTCTGCTATGGTATTTACTGCTACGGCTATTAAAACTGCTGAAAAGGCAGACACTACCAATATTGCCATCAATACTATCGATAGCTGTTTTTTGCTTTTCATTTTTTTCCTTTTTCACCTCCTAAATTATTAAAGGCGCCCGCCCTTGGCGCTGTCTCTTCTTCCTTCTTTAGCCCCTTCGTAGATTTTCACCACATATCAGATCAAAACGCTTCGCACTGCGTAAGGGGCACTATTTGTTTTCTATACCTTTTGTCTCAGTATTCTTTTTTATCCCCCTTTTCTATATCCCCTATTTTTGTTTGATAAAATAAAGGATTAATACTGCTAATATAAAAAGGTTTCAGTATATGAGGATAAGAAAAGAACTTTTTGGGTCATAGCTTTACTATTTTCGCTTATAGTTTTTAAAAATTTTGGGGGTAGAATGATTCACCCCCGGCATTTTGTTTTTTGTTACGAGCATCCTCTTCAGATGCAGGGTCTGATTATTCCTGGACAAAGCAGTTGTTCTCTTAGTCGCTCTCACAGTAGATAGAGCTTTGGAGTGCCTCGCTGA
>CAZOEM010000474.1:0-2810 GCA_964578735.1 uncultured Halobacteria archaeon
GGACGTTACTATCGAACCAACATTCTGGTAAATTAATTATCGGGAGTTCCCTTATGTTAGTTCCTGATTAACACTCTGTGGTGGCTGGATTGTTCTTATTTTTGCAAGGTTGTGCTATGAATGGAGGATGTGAGGTAATCTAAATGGAATTGAAAAGATTCAAAGATTATTTCGTTGTAGGTTCGGGGATTATACACCTTGGCATAGTTGTACTTACGGTATTTGACCTGGCGTTTCTGGGAATGGGCATCATTTTGTCTGGCGTGATGTTAATTTTTATTGGCATACATTGGGCAAGGAAACCCAAAACAGAGATTCCAAGTGACGAAAGATATATAAGAATTAATGAAAAAGCGGGTTTCAATGCGTTTTGGACTACCATAGGGATTTTAGCGGTTTTAGGGTACGTAGATGCCTATTTTCCATTAGACCTGAAATTCAGAGAGTTTGTGATGTTAGTTTGGTTTGTTGGAATGTTCTCATTCATTATACATCGCTTTTACTATGATAAAAGGGGGATTGAATGAAAAAACAAACTATTATGAATGTAAGATGTGAGGTGGTTTGAGTGGAAATTGAAAGATATGAAATCTTTTTTATTACCGGCTTAGCATTTGGGTTAATTGCTGTGCTTTTAGACTATCTATTAGACATAGCAGCAGTTCTTGTTGTGGGACTTGTATTTTGTGGAGTGGTCGTGCTTTTTATTAGCGCATACTTTGAGAGGAAATCAAAACCAGTGAAGGATGAAAGATATAAAAGAATTGATGAGCGGGCAGGTCAAGGTGCGTTTTGGATTATCCTGGTGATTATGGGGATGTTACTATTTTCAGATCGTTTCGGAGAGCTTCCCGCAACGACTTTGTTCATCGGCATTTACTCATACTTTACAATCCGCTTTTACTACGATAAAAAAGGCTTCAAATGAAGAACAAACTCAAAGTTTTCAGAGCGATGCACGATTTAACGCAGGAGAATCTGGCAGAGAAAGTAGGAGTAACGAGGCAGACCATAAATGCGATTGAGAAAAGTAAATATAACCCTTCGTTAGAGCTGGCGTTCAAACTTGCGAGATTATTCGAAGTGAAGATTGAAGATATTTTTATTTATGACGAGGAGCAAAAATAAAAAGGCTAAAAAAATGAAAATAGAAGGGAAGACGGCACTTGCCATGGTTTTGTTTGTAGTATCCGTGTTCATGGTCATGTTAAAGTTCATGCTTCCTACGACCATTCAAGTGCTTATCGAAGGGCAGTCAATCTTTGTAAGGGAGATGCCAAATGTGTATACTGTCCTGGATTGTATATTAATTGCAATTTTTTCTTTCCTGCTCGGAGTCAGCGCTTTTTATCTGTTTGTCATATATTCAGTGATGCCCGAAAAGGAGAAGATAGAGCAGGACGCTGAACAGAAGTAGGTTGGTTTGGAACCGGCGTTACAGGTGCAGGATGCTGATACACAAGTTCCTGAAACGAACAAGGCAGCTCCTGAGGATGATAGCTCAGGACTTTTGAAGATACTGAAAGGCAACGAGAAGCGCGTGATAGAAGCATTGATGGAATACGGAGAGATGAACCAGGCGGACCTGTCAGCTCGAACAGGAATCCCGAAGTCCACGCTTTCGAGATTATTTGCAAGACCTCGAGGATCGCAGTTTGATATTTTGCTATGAATACGGGATGAGCAAGATGGTGAAGCTTGGAGTTGGTTTATAGTTCCAAAAATTCATCCACGGTAAGCCCTGCCTCTTTGATGATTGCTTTTTTAATTTTTTAACGGTCGCTCGATCTCGAATGGCAAAGGGTCGCCATGCTCGATATAATTTTAAGTATATCGTGTATCAAATAATTGTTCATCTTTAAAGGCGATGGATGGCCTAAATGAAGGTGAAGATGAGTTGGCATACGTAAAAGAGTGATCTCGACTTATATGCGTTTAAAAACTTTAAAAGCAAAGATAAACATTTCTTTTTCAAAAGCTCGCGATGAGACAGATTGGCAGTGGTGCTAAAGGACGCCGCAAAGAGTTGCAACTAGTTGGAAACCAGTTTCTCACGCCGCTTATTTGTGGTGTTCCTACCAACCCCTGAAGTAGGGTCGCTGATGCGACTTCTAAATATAGGATGTAAGAAGAAAAAAAAAATGGAAAAGAACTTTAGGAGAAATAGGGTGGCACTGCTCAGCGCGCTGTTAGTAACAGGGCTGGTACGGGCGGGATTGGGAACTGCTTTGGGAGTAGGAGAGGTATTCCAGGAAATTGGAAAAGCGGTCAGTGTAGTAACGACAGGCGATCAGGTAACAGTGTACGAGGACGGCAAGGTAGTGCAGAATTTCACGCTGCCTGACGGGGAAAGCTTCAATTACACTTGCGAAAGTTCAGACGGTGCGATACGCATATTTGGAGGGAAAATGACCGAGGCAGAGATGGAGAAGAAGCAGGTGAAATAGGCGAAGAAAATACCGCAATATTGCAACTCGGCGTCGAAGGGAAGTTCTACGTTGTTACAATAGACCTGAACAACGAAACCGTGAAGTCTGTGGAAGAGCAACAAAACGCTACCTGATTCTCCATCACAACAGGTCCAGATGGTGAAACAAAGAGGTTAGAAGGAGTATCAGAAGGAATACACCGCCCGCCAACCACAAAGCGATAAAGCAGCAATCGAGTAGGAGAGAATAGGAGTGGAGGGTGCAAGTAACGAACGCACCGTCAAGTAGGGCTCATAGTCCACCTCATATAGGAGTATTAGCTCCGCGGTTACTATGAGCCCCCTCACAGAACCGGACTTGAAGTTTTCCCTCATCCGGCTC